>JACMIS010000743.1 GCA_014381035.1 Armatimonadota bacterium | reverse complement strand
GGTTGACAGATCCAATCGGCACCGGTTATAATTCATGCTGACGTTTATACTTCAACGAGGAGAGTATACTTCGATTAATCACAACATCGCGCTATGACCGGTACGTCGCAGTTTTGTTTTGCGCATTCGTATGCGCCTTTTGCGTATACGAATGCGCAAAGATGATATAGCGCGAATCACACCGTTTTCTCCTCGCTCCCGGTAGCAGTCACCGGGTTGAAAGGATTCAATGTTGAAAATATGCTTGCCACCGCATGATGGCACCTGCTCATTTCACGGTCGCTCGCCGCCCGTGACTGAAAAACCGCATGAAGCAAATCGGTTTAATCGCAACGTTCGCGATTTATACAGTCACTGATGATTGTAATGATCATCTCTCACCGATCTAACGAAAGGGAATACCTTGAAACCCATGTCTGTTTTTCGAAGCTCACGTGCCCTCGGCACGGCTCTTTTTGCGGCAGCGTTGCTGTTCCTGCCAAACCTGTGCTGGTCACAGAACTCGATCTACGCGATCCCCCGTTCGGCGGTACCCGCGCCAACGAACGGCGGACGAATGATGTTCCGTCTGCTCAATGGGACCGGAGGCGCATACGCCGATAACCAGGTCTACTGGGGCATACTCGGGATCAACCCGGCAAACGGTCGGTGGAGTTACCTCGACGCCGCCGGAACGCTTCGTCCTATCTCCAACGCGCTCAACAACGCACCCGGTCACCTGACGAAGAATGGGGTGAATTACGCAAACATCTACACCACGGTCAGTCAGGCGCAGTGGATACCGGTTCCGAGTCTCATTTCGGCGCGTATCTTCGTCAGTGTGGGGACTCCGTGTTACATCACGACTTTCGACAACGGTTTCGCCGGACCCAACATAGATAACCCGAACGATCCGAACCGGAACATCTATTTCGACTTTGCGGAGTTCACCCTTGATGCCACCGGCTACCACGGGAACACGACGCGCGTAGACGCTTTCGGATTTCCTCTACAGATGCGACTCATCAACAACGCCGGGAACTACGACCGGGTTGTCGGCGAGTTGGAATCGGAGACGCGCGACGGGATTTTTAACGCGTATCGGAACGAAGTCCCCGTGCCGTTCAAGGACCTCGCCAGCCTCCAGACGCCCTACCGGATCGTCGCACCGCTCCATGGTTCCTTTGTCGCTGGCGGCGCGAACAGCAACTATTTCGCGCCGTACAACTCGCAATACACGACGCAGGAGATTCTGGGAGCGACGGGGCGACTCGCGCAACAGCCTGATCTGAACGCCGCCATTAACCGCCACGTTTACACGCTTCCCCAGTCGCAATGGGGCGTGGTCAGCAACTACTACAAAGCCGCGCCCGCGAACTACTTCGCGGCGTTCTGGCATCCGCACTCCATCGGCGGTCTGGCGTATGGCATGCCGTATGACGATGTAAACGGTCAGGCATCGTACATCGAAGTGGGCGATCCCAGGGGGCTGATCTTACGGGTCGGATGGAACACCCCTGTCGGCGGAAATCCTCCCGGCGGTGGGGACTACACGGGTACTCCTTTTAACGGTTCTCCGGCAGCGATTCCTGGAGCCATCTTCCTCGCACAGTACGACAAGGGAGGCGAAGGCGTTGCGTTTCATGACACGGAAGCCACAAACCAGGGCGGACAGTACCGCACCACCGAAGGCGTCGACATCGAACGCACCACGGACCCCGGCGGGCCGGGCTACAATGTCGGATGGACGGCCGCGGGCGAGTGGATGAAGTACACGGTGAACGTCGCCACCTCCGCAACTTACACGGTCGGGATCCGCGTCGCGTCACCGACAGGCGGTGGGATATTCCATCTGGAAGATGAGAACGGGAACCGCGTGACAGCCAATGTCACCGTACCCGCGACAGGCGGCTGGCAGAACTGGAGGACAATAACAACCACCGCGAGTCTCACGTCCGGCAAGCACGTACTCAAATTCGTGCAAGACACGGGCGGCTATAACGTCAACTTTATGGCGTTCTAATCGGGACCGTGTGTCCACGAAAACAAGACCGGGGAAGTTAGATTGTCCGGTCTTGTTGTTGTGCATTCGATTCGTTTCTTTCGGTGACCGCAGTGCGACTACCAGGGCGTATCCGCTCCCCGGCACGGAGCACCGCATCCGCCGCGGCTTCCAGAGCGTCCGGTTTCGGGGCACGTTTTTTCAGGTAAAACTCCTCCCACAGAATCTTCACGATGATCGCGGTAGGCACGGCGAGCAACGCCCCCGCGACCCCGAGCAGCGAGCCGAGGGACACGACAAAAAACAGGATCGAAACCGGGTGCAGATTCAGGTTGCGCGACATGATCCAGGGGACAAGCAGATTGTTTTCGAGTTGTTGTACCACCAGGAACAGAAGCAGCACCTGCCCCCCTTTGACCGGGTCGTCGGCGACCGCGACCGCGAACGGAGGCACGGCAGAAAGGATCGGTCCGATTGTCGGTATCGCCTCTCCTAAACCGGCGATGATACCGAACAGAAGGGCGTTGGGGACGCCGAGCAGTGCCAGTCCGACCCCACTCATCACGCCGATGATCACCATCAAAAGGAGTGTCGCCAGTGCCCACGCTTCCAACTGCCCGACGATCCGCGTCAGGGCGTGTGTGGCTTCTTTCCGGTACGCGGGAGGGACGGCGGATAGAAACCCTTTGATCAACGGCTTCGGTTGCGCGACCATATACAATGTGACGACGAACAAAAAGAACCCCGTCGCCAGTGCGCCGAAGAAACTGAGGGTGTATCGCCCGATGCGCGGCAGGAACGCGGTCGCATTCTTTGCCAGTGTCGCGGAATTGAAAGTGGAGCCGTTCTTTTCGATGAACTCGGCGACCTTGGGATAGTTTCGCGTCTGCCGGATGATGTTGTCACGCACCCGCGCCGCCCGCTCCGGTCCTTTTTGCACCAGCGTCACCGCTTCCTGCGCGAGACGGGGACCGGCGAGGTAAACTGTGGTACCGATCCCGGTCAACAGAATCAGGGCGACACCGGCGACGGAGATTCCCCTTTTTATGCCGCGTGCCTCCAAAAATCACACCGGCGCATTTAGCACGATTGCAAGCAATACGGCAAACAGAAACAACAGCAATGCCTGCGAGATATGCTCGAAAAAGCGAAGAAACAGGAATACGCCGACGGCGAACAGAATGATACGCGGGTAGTCCGCGATGACATGACGTACGGTAGCAGGGGGGATACTATCCAGGTTCGGACGCGCCGGAGACGGAGTTTCCAACGCCTCATAGTCTGGGGTGGTAGAGGTTGCCATGTCGAGACGTTTTTACCCGACGCGGTGCAGCCACAAACCGGCAACCAATCGCTCACATGGCGCGTCGCATCGTTCAGAGGGCAAGATGGCAAGTCGTTTACAGTTTCAGAACATCGGAACCGGTTACATACTGCCGTCGCATCGGGCAGAATCGGAACAGAAGGCGCAATCCGGGTTCGAAGTTCCGACCATTCTTCTTGCCGCACACCAGATCGAGCCGGAACTACTGGGTAGCCGTCCCCGATTTATACGGTGCGGTGATAGCAGTCTGGTTTCATTTTTTTGGATCGTGCAAATCGGAGTGACAAGTCTTCACGCCATCAGACTGTTTCACGCTCACCCCGATTATCTCTGGATTTCCGTGTGCATGGTTGTTGGCGTCATTAGCATCCCATTTCTTCTCCACTATGTGACTCACAAAATGAACGCCCGCAAGCACGAGTTGCTCCGATCCGGTATTCCACATCGCGCGATTGTCGAGGAGATCAGCGATACAAGTAACCTAATAACCGAGTCCTGTAAACTTGCCTACTGGTATCAAAACGGGAGCGGGCAACCGACGCGCACGACAATCAACGTACCCCGCAACCGCCTCTCAGGACGTGTCATATCACCCGGCGACACATTCACCCTCCTGATTTCCGCGACCGACCCGGAAGAAGTTCTCCCTTATTTTCTCACAAAGCCGTTTGAGATCATTCCGATTGAAGCGACTTCGGTTTCTCGTAAGGTTTCTCTGAGAGTCGCTAGAAAAGCGATGTGGAACACCTTGCAGTCCGTGAGTCGCCTTAGCGCGATTGAACCGGAATTACTCGGTGCCACGCCACGCCCGGTTCGCATGGATCAGGAGAATATTCGTGTCGGAATAGGAATGGGTTTTGTTATCTCCTCGCTGTGTACGGCTATCGGATTATTTTGGACGGCAATCAGGCACGATCCCGCACTGGCGATGGGGGTCGCCGCAGGCACACACCTTGTTTACGTGTATTTCGCCGCCTACTGGAAATCCGCTTTCAAAACGCGCACAATTCTACAAACACACCTGCCCGCAACTGCCGTCGTTGAAAAAATGCTGGTGACCACCGGTACCGAGTATTATTCGGCTGAGAGTCAGATCCTGATGATTTCCTACAAGTACGTGTCAGAAACAGGAGAAGCGCACAGCGGCAAATTCGTTACAAAACGCAGCCGCGCATGGCAACTTGGCATATGCGAAGGTGCTTCATTCACCGTCCTCTATAAAGGTGGCAACCCATCCGAGCACACCCCCTATTTTCGGATCACCGAATCGGAAATCGTTGGCGCGATGGGCGCGAGAATCACACAACCGTAGCCGCCATGGATCTCGTCCGGCAAATAAGTCTATCCGCGGACCTGTTTTTGCGTTGCGCGTCTCCTGTCCGCTATAATAAACCCCCGCGTCACGCGATACAGTAGGTGACGCACGAGCGATCTTTGTTTTATTTGAAGGACGGACTTTTTTCTTATGGCGGAAACAGCGGCAACTCAGCGGGAACTCGTTCCCGTGAACGCCCCGGCGTGGAAGCGCACAATCAACTGTGGCGACCTGCGGGCGGAGCATATCGGGCAAACGGTGACGGTGAACGGTTGGGCAGGGTCGGTGCGCGACCATGGCGGCGTCACCTTTGTTGATCTGCGCGACCGAACCGGAATAGTACAAGTTGTTTCCGATCCCTCACGGCACAGCGGTTCCCCTGCCGCACACGAAGAAGCACAAAAGGTGCGTAACGAGTTTTGCTTATCCATCATCGGAAAGGTCGTGCGCCGATTCGAGGGGGCGGAAAACCCAAACCTGCCGACCGGGGAAATCGAGATCGAAGTCACCGAGCTGGAGATTTTAAACCCGTCACGCCCACTACCGTTCCAGTTGGACGAGAAAAACGTGAACGAGGAGGCGCGGCTCAAGCACCGCTATCTCGACCTGCGCCGCCCGGAAATGTACGAAAAGTTGCGCGTTCGACACGAGATCGTCCGTGCCGTGCGGTCGTTCCTGTATGCGCAAAACTTCCTCGAGATCGAAACGCCCATCCTCACGAAATCTACGCCGGAAGGGGCACGCGACTATTTGGTACCATATCGCCTCGACCCCGGTAAGTTTTACGCCCTGCCGCAAGCCCCGCAACAGTTCAAACAACTTCTCATGGTCTCGGGAATGGAGCGGTACTTCCAGATCGCAAAATGCTTCCGCGACGAGTCCCAACGCGCGGACCGCCAGCCCGAGTTTACGCAAATTGACCTCGAAATGTCGTTCGTGACGCAAGAGGACGTGCTATCACTCGTCGAGAGCATGATCATCTCGGTCGTCGAAAGCGTTTCCACCAAAACGGTTATCAAACCATTCCCACGCTTCACCTACGACGAAGCCATGGCGCGGTTCGGCTCCGACAAGCCGGAGATCCGCTTCGGTCTGGAACTGACGGACTGCGGCGCGATTCTGGCAGATACCGGGTTCGCGGTGTTCCAGGCGACGCTGGCAAATGGTGGACAGGTAAAAGCACTGCGCTATCCAGGCGGCGCGTCGCTACCGCGCTCCGGCATGGACGAGCTGACCGAACGGGCGCGGGAGTTTGGCGCAAAGGGCATGGCATACTTTCTGGTAGATGAGGAGGGCAACGCTTCCCGGGGTCCGGTCGCCAAGTTTCTCAGCGACACCGAGAAAGCCGCGATTATCGCCGCAACGGAAGCCAAACCCGGTGATCTGGTCGCGTTTATCGCGGACAGCAAGGAGACTACGGCGAAAGTGCTGGACCGATTGCGTCGCCTTTTCGGCGAACGACTGGGACTTGCCGACAAAAACACGCTCGCCTACTGCTGGATCGTGGACTTCCCCGTGTTCGAAGCGGACGAGGAGACCGGCGGATGGACGTTCGCGCACAACCCGTTCTCGATGCCGAAAGGCGACGACATGCGCTTGATCGAATCCGACCCGGCGGCGATGCGGGCGCAGTGCTACGACCTCGTTTGCAACGGCTACGAGGCGGCGTCGGGCTCCGTCCGGATTCACAAGCCGGATATTCAAGTCGCGATACTGCGAAAAATGGGACTATCCGAGGAACAGATAGCGGCACGCTTCGGACACATGCTGGAAGCGTTCGCTTACGGTGCGCCGCCCCACGCTGGTATCGCTCCCGGGCTCGACCGGCTGGTCATGCTTCTCACCGACGATGAGAATATCCGTGAAGTGATCGCGTTCCCCAAAATGGGCGGTGGCTATGACCCGCTCATGGACGCGCCGAGCACGGTAGAAGACAAACAGTTGAATGAGTTAGGGCTGCTGATCAAGCCACCGAAGAAGCCGTAAGCGAGCGGTAAATTGGAAAATAACGTATGCGATCTATCGAAACAAATCGGCGTGTATTCCTGTCCATGACGTTCTCGGCAATCGCCGGAGGAGCGATTGCCGGATGCGGTGCATTCAAGAATGCGGTGAATGACCGGATTCCTCCCATCGCGAATCCAGGCAATCTGGACGGCGTGCAGTTTCCGGTACCGGTAACGTCGGGCGCGACCCGCGTCCCCGTGGACGGGACAGGCTCCTACACCGGGCAATTTTCCGACGTTGCCCCGGTCGGGCAACAAAACCGCCTGACATTCGCGGAGTTTACGCAAAATCTGCGCGGCGAGATCGCGTTCGTGCCGGGTGGCGCGACGGCATTACCAAGTCGCATCGTGCTGAACGACATCTCCCTGACGGTAACGCTCTCCGACGGTTCGGGGGTCGTTCCGGTTCCCACCCGAGAGGTGAGGATCCTGCCGCTCCGATCCGCGTCGGGAAATCTCGTGTTTGAACGCGTGGGCGACACGAACCGGTATCAGTGGACACAGTCCGGGGAGATCCGGCTCGGTTCCGTGCGGGTGTCCGGCGACGATGCACGGCGTTTGTTCGCCCTGCTGACCGAGGCTGATAATAACAGGCAGAACACGAACACCGTGACCGCGGTTCTGTCCGTAGGCGCGGCATTCGATGGCGTGGAAAACGTCTCCGGCGCGATTTTATTTACGTTCGGCAAAGGAGAAGCACGCGTCGGTATTTAATCTATTTTCACTATCAGGAGAAGACGAACCCGCCATGGAAGAATCATCACGCAACACCAACCCGGAACCAGAGATTCCGCCGACCATGCCCTCACTAACCGGAGGCAACGACTCCCCGAACGTTCCCCCTTCGGACGCACCGGTGTACGCCCCATCGCCCGTATCCACGAGCGAGTTTAACGAAACCGATGCACGGATCGTCGCCGTTCAGGCGTTGCGGGAAAAAGCATCGTCGTCGGTAGGCATCATGTACGCGGTCATGGCTTTCTCGATTCTGAACTCCGCCCTGATCTCGTTCGGTTCACCGCTCGTTATGGCATTCGGTCTTGCCACCACCGATGTCATCTCCGCGCTAACGAAAGACAGCGGTAACTACGTTCATCTGCTCTGGAACCTGATCCCACTGGGGTTTTATCTCGGGCTCACAACGCTGGCGAAGAAGCACTGGGGATGGCTCATTTTCCTGATGCTTTGCTACGCATGTGACGGGTTGATCTCCCTTGTTGACCAGCGATGGATCTCACTTGCGGTTCATGTTTACGTCCTTTACCTCCTGTGGCAAGGTCTCTCCGCCGCGTTTGCCGCACAAAAACTGGAACGGATGCCGACCGGTTACGCCGGGTAAACGCGCAACCGGGCTATATTAAAGCGGGTCCAACACAATGGAGTGTGCAAAATGAAACGTTCTTCCATGGCATTTTGGGTGTTTCTGGTGGGGATCATAGTCAGTGTCGGTCAGATACTGATGCTCGGTCCCCTTTTGCCAGAGCGTGTCGCCTCACATTTCGGGGCGAACGGCGTCGCCGACGGGTTTATGTCACGGGAGATGTTTCTCCTTTTCCAATGGGCTATCACCGGATTTATCGCCGCATTGTTTATTGGCTTGCCTCTCCTCATCCACATTACGCCTGAGGACGCCATCAATCTACCGAATAAGC
This sequence comes from Armatimonadota bacterium, assembly GCA_014381035.1. Next base: position 14,097 of record JACMIS010000743.1, on the reverse strand, counting down.
GATACTGGCTCGCGCCCGAGCGACGCGACTCCACCTTTTCTTATCTTGCCGACCGCTTCTTTGCTTTTGGTGCCGCGACGCTCGCCTTGCTGGTCAGCGTCTTGCAACTCGTCTACGAAGCAAACATGCGAGGAGCATTGACTATAGGTGGCTTGACATGGATTTATCTCGCGATTTATCTGCTTTACACGGTGATTTGGACCGTCACGCTTCAACGTCGATTCACTTTACCTGCCGCCTGATTTCATGCTTCCTCGTTGACGCTTCTCGCCGCGACAGGGTATAATGACACCCGGTATTCACGTGTTCCGCCGCACAAAAGTTTCGTGGCGAACGCAGAAGAAAGGTTCCCCGTCGTAATGTCGTTTGGTGAAATGAGCATTGAGTCGTTGCAGGAGAAAATCCGCACTGTTGAGAGCGAACTCGAAAAACGTAATCAGCATATTTCCCGGTTGGAAAAAGAAAACAAAGCTCTTTCTCAGCGCGTACAGGAAGCAAGCGAAACACAGCAACAAGCCGCCTCCGGAATCTCGGAGATGGAGGAAACGCTGAAGCGGATGGTGGTCCGCGTCGCGATGATCACTCAGGCGAGCAAGTGTCTGTTTCTGATCCACGACCCGAAAACCAACGAACTCTTCGCGGATCCGCCTGCGCATGGTTTCGACGAGGAACAGATCAAGGGATTTCGTATCCCGATAGATGGCACGGTGGCAGGCGAATGTTTCCGCGACGGCACCACGCAGATCATTTACGATGTGGAAAGCGACGACCGGGCATCGAAAGAAAATCTCGCTTCGCTCGGTGTTAAGAACGGCATGTGCGTTCCCCTCATTGTCGAACGACGCGATGAAGAGACCGGTAAAGTTCTCGAGCGTAGCACTATCGGCATCATGTACGTTTTCAATAAGCGTTTCGGGGGCGTGTTCGTCAACGAAGACATTCAGTTGATGAACCGCATGGCGCGAAACACAGCCGCCATTATTAACATGACGGAAGCGTTCCGTGGTGTTCAACGTGAGCGCGACGAAGTGATTGAAACCATCGAGTCGCTTTCGATGGGCTTGATCATGGTCGGTAAGACCGGACGCATCGCGCAAATGAACAACTCCGCGCTACGCGTGTTCGGTCTTAAGCGGGACGAGATCGGCGGCGGCAAGACCTACGAGAACGTCATCAAGGATGAAAAGTCGGTCGACCTGATTCGGCGGGCTATGGCGGACGAAGTGGATCTTGGTGAGGAAATCGCGCTCCCCGATCCAGAAGCCCCGGAAGGTTCACCCCGCATATTTCAATTGCAAACCGCTCAGGTACGTACCGAGGGCGGCGATTCCATCGGTACCGCGATCATCCTGAACGACATCACACAGATCAAAAACGTGGACAAGATGAAGACGGCGTTCGTCTCGACGGTCTCGCACGAATTGCGTACCCCGCTCACGTCTATCAAGGGTTTTGTGGCGACGCTGGTCCAGGATACGGAGGGCTACTACGACGCCGACACGCGCCATGAGTTCTATACGATCATCGACGACCAGTGCGACCGCTTGAAGCGTCTGATTGACGACCTTTTGAACGTATCGCGTATTGAGGCGGGCAACGCGCTCGAACTCAATGTCGGGAGTGTCAACCTGCGCCAGATCGTGGAAACGGCGATGCGGATTCAGGAATCGTCCACGAGCAAAAAAGAGAACCATACTCTGTCCTTCGAAATCGCTCCCGAGATCCCGGACTCGATTCAAGGCGATGGGGACAAAGTGGAGCAGATTCTCGCGAACCTGGTTTCCAACGCGCTCAAGTACTCGCCGGGAGGCGGCAACGTCGCGGTGAAAGCAAAGATGATGTCGCCCGATACGGTGGAGTTCGCGGTGAGCGATGAGGGGATGGGTATCCCGCCCGAGCACCTTTCCAAAATGGGCGAGCGATTCCACCGGGTGGACAACCGTGACACGCGCACCATCGGCGGAACTGGTATCGGCTTGTTTCTGGTAAAACACCTCGTCGAGATCCATGGTGGCAAAATGTGGATCGAATCCGAGGTTGGTAAAGGTTCCATCTTCCATTTCTCGCTTCCGACAACCCAGCCGGACGAGATAACCGGTGAGAATCTGAGTCAGCGCGTCGCGGGTTAATCGCGTGGAAAAGTAGTACGGGCAATTTCGTCCGTACTAGGGTTTAATAGAATGGTAAACCGTGTCGGCGTTCGTGTGACAAGACTTTCAGGAACGGAAGATCTGCCTTTGCCGTCCTATAAAACAGAGGGCGCGGCGGGGATGGATATTTTTGCGGCGAACTCAAGCGCGATAACGATCGCGGTTGGCGGGCGGGCAGTGGTCCCTACCGGTTGGCGAATCGCCGTTCCGCCCGGATACGAAGCGCAGGTACGTCCTCGCTCCGGACTCGCCCGTGATTATGGCATAGACGTCGCGAACAGTCCCGGTACCATTGACGCGGACTATCGCGGCGAAGTTCAAATTATTTTATCGAATTTCGGGACTGAACCGTTTGTTGTAGAGCGCGGCGATAGAATCGCGCAGTTGGTTGTGGCACCCGTTTCGCGTGTTGAGTGGGAAGTTGTGTCGTCACTTGATGAAACAGCGCGAGGCGAGGGCGGATTCGGACACACAGGTCGGCGGCAATGAAGCCAGTTGTGAAATACGATGTTAAGCACAGCGTTACCTGAGATCGGCGAAAAATCGCCGCCAAAGTCGCGATTTTCGTCCGGGGGTTCCTCCGGGCGAAGCGATGCGGACGCCGCTATCGCTCCCCTTCTCGCACGCGCGAATCTCCTCAAGTTGCGGGGACAATGGGAGGAAGCGGTTGCTGTCTGCGCCGACGCCATCCGCCGATCCCCGGACTCCGCTTCCGCGCATTCGCTTCTGGGAGACATCTACCTCACGCAGGGGAAAAACGGCGATGCGTTACACTGGTATCGGATGGCACTGGATCGCAATCCGCTTCAAACCGGACTCGTGGAGAAACATGATCGCCTTCTCGCCGAGCAACGAGCGATCGCAACCGGCGGTTTTACCACGACGAGTCTGGGTAGCACCAACCGAACACTGATACCCGGCGAACCGCATCTAAGCAGCGGTGATCGGACCGCACGATTTCCGGTCAAATCCTCTCCCGTCTTAGTCGCCAGGGCGTCGGGGCGAACCACGGGACGTGTCACTGTCGAGCGGACGTTGGACTGGTTTGACCGTGTTTTTCCGCAAGGCCGTAGTCAGGGAATGCCGCGGACGTTATTTTTTGTCAGTGGCATACTTGTCGCTTTTGTGATCGCCGCCGGAGCATTTTTGTTTTTCGCGTTACGCAAAAGTGACGTATCTGTGCAACAGAACACGGTGCTTTCCGAGGTACGTCCTGTCCAGAATATGCCGTCGTTACGACTACCTTCCTCCTCTTTGCCGGATGCCGCTGCCGTCCCCCCCCTCCCTGTCGCTCCCGTGCCGCCCTCTGCAACTCCAACCGTGACATTGTTCGACACGCTATCCCGATTGAACGGCGAAGACATCACCGTTACTGCCGCGCAAGCCGATGAAGGCAGAAGTCAGGCACAGATCGAACTCTCTCTCGCCTTACATCCCGGAGAAACGCCGCCGGCAACACGCAATCGAATCTTGCAAGCCAGTGCCAAAGTGTCCCAAGCTGCGTTCGCGACATTGCCCACCTTGCAACGGTTTTCGGTGCGTGTACTCCTGCGCGGACGCGGGGGGGTCGGCGAGGCAGATGCCGTGAACGCCAATCTTGTTTTCGTCGGGGAAACATCCGGCGTCGCACTCAAGACGCTCAGCACCACGTCACCGGTACCGGATTACACACTGCTTTCCGCGCAATTTACGAACACCTGGTGGGCAAGTAGCCTAAACTCCCGGATGCCGTAGCGTAAACAACGTCACCTCCGGCAGACAGTTGAACCGCAGCAAAGGCGGCAGAACGCCCACCCCCCGCGTGACATAAAGCGGCATACCGTCCCGGTTATTGCGGTACATCCCCGACCGAAACCCGTTCGAGTGCGCCGGTAGCCGTGGCGGTCCGAAAAGCGGCAAAACGATCTGTCCTCCGTGCGTATGCCCCGAAAACTGGACGTTCCCCCCGGAAGCCGCGTTCTGCGGGGTGTAGGAAGGTTCGTGTTGCAGTATCAATCGCGTCGTATTTGTCGGAAGTTTATCCATCACGTCGCGCACCTGATTTCCCCGCGATAATGAGGAACGCAGTCCAACCAGAAAGATTCGTTCCCCATTACGGGATAATGCAACGGCTTCATTATGTAGCGGAACGATGCTGGCATTTACCCACGGGCGGCGTGGCGGATCAAACGGCGGCACCGGGTAATCATGGTTTCCAAACACCGCAAACACGCCCAGTGGCGCGGTAAGATCGCGCAACGTATGTGCGCATACTTCCAACCAGTGTTCGCGGTTTCCCAGCGTTTCATTACAATAGTCTCCGCCAAGCAGGATCAGGTCCGGCTTCGCATCCTGTACGAGAGACAGGGTGGGTGCGAGATGTTCCGGTCCGAAAGAGGGCTGTAAATGAAGGTCGGAAAGAAAAGCGATGCGCACCCCATCAAACTCGGAGGGAAGGTTTGGGAGGGTCAGGGAAACGGATTCGAGACGGGGGCGGTTCGGTTCCCACAGTCCGGCATATCCCCAGAGGCCGCCGAGAACGGACGCCCCGCCGCGTAACAGAAGGCGTGCAATCAGTCTACGCCGCGTTTTATTCGGCGTTTCCGCTTTCACTTCGCGCTTTTATCGCCGTCAACGTGGAATCCAGGTTCGATTGAATGATCTTGTGAACCAGCGTTTTGACCAGAGCACCGACCAGCGGAATCTCCAGACCGTAGTTGAGATACGAATCGAACCGGGTCGTGGTCGGGGTTTCCGCCGTGAACGCCCAAACGCCCGCGAACTCGTCGTAGTCACCCTTGAGTTGTCGGAACGTACAGGTGCCTTTCTCCAGGTCCCAAACATCCTCTTCTGTCCAGCGGACCGTGATGCCGAACTTTTGCACGATCCCGACCCAATCGGAAACGACACGCAACCCATCAGGGGACGTTTCAGTGACGACAAGCGACTTCACATCCGCCATGAATTCCGGGAAGGAGGCGTTGTCACGGGCAACCGCGATAACGCGTTCCCGGGGGGCATTGATAATGATAGAACTTTCGACGCGGGGCATAATGATTTAAGGTAAAAGGTCCGTCACGTGAATTGACACGTCCGGTCGGGCAAGCGGAGAAACAATATCCGTTTCGGCATAGGTTTTCACGTCGACATAGCCACCGTCTGTTGTATTCGGCTCTCGGTGAACAATCAATTCACGCTTTTCAATGGCGATGATCCAGTATTCTTGTGCTGTCCATTTTTGCGGCACAGTCCGTCGTTTTCGTTAAAGATTGCGGCGCGAGATGAGGTGAACGGCGTGCCGGATGTCATTCGGGTATTCCTCTGCTGAGTTTACCGCGTCCAGACTATTTCGTCACCAAGCCGCCGAATTTGCGGACGCGTCCCTGGTAATCCTGAAGGGCAGTGACTAAATGCTCGCGGTCAAAGTCGGGCCACAGTGTTTGCGTAACGTGGAGTTCGGCGTAGGCGATCTGCCAGAGAAGGTAGTTTGACACGCGCATCTCTCCGGCGGTGCGAATCATCAGGTCGGGGTCGGGCAGATCCGCGTTGTACAGGCAGTCAGCGAATGTTTCCGGGGTCACGTCGCGGGCGGTAATCTCGCCCCGCGCGGCGCGCTCCACAAGTCGCTTTGCAGCGTCGAGGATTTCGGTGCGTCCACCATAATTGATACACAGGTTGAGGGTCAACCCGGTGTTGTCTTTGGTGTACTCTTCATCGTAGCGCAAAGCTTCCTGAAGCGAATCCGGCAGTTCGTGAATACGCCCGGAAAAGCGCATCCGTACATTATTAGCATCTAATTCACGCAATTCATTCTTCGCCGCGAGTTCTATCAGGTGCATCAGACCTTCGACTTCATGCTTCGGGCGCTTCCAGTTTTCGGCGGAGAAAACATACAGCGTGAGCACTTTCAATCCTAATTCTCCGGCGGCACGAACCACACGACGTACGGTCTTATAGCCTTCTTTATGCCCCCAGAGACGGTGCATGCCCCGGTCTCGCGCCCAGCGCCCGTTGCCGTCCATAATAATGGCGACATGAGCGGGGATGCGGTCCGCGTCGAGACCAAGCGCAGTGATTTGCGCGTCAGAGAGGGGTTGTATCGGTTGGGTTGAAGTAGTCGGTGAAGCGGTTGCGAATAGCATTTGCTTTTCAGTAGTTCCTTAAAATTACTTTGCCACGCAGAGTATATCAAAGAAAATTGTATGCTGTCAAGGGGGGACGTTGAAACGAGCGTTTCGAACGTCCCGAGATCGTCAGACCTCCAGAAGTTCGGCTTCCTTGGTCTTATGCATCGCTTCCAACTCGGCGATGTATTTGTCGAGGAGTTTTTGCACATCTTTTTCCGCCCGCTTGATGTCATCCTCGGTATTCGTATCGTCCTTCTTATACTGCTCGATGGCATCCCGGCGCAGGTTCCGGAGCGCGACACGAGCGGCTTCCGCTTTTCCCGCCAACTGTTTCACAAACTCCTTACGACGTTGCTCTGTGAGGGGGGGTATGTTTAGCCGTATATTTTGCCCGTCGTTGTTCGGGTTCAAGCCAAGATCCGATTTCAAAATCGCTTTTTCAATCGGTCCGAGCATATTCTTTTCCCACGGCGCGATCAACAGCGTGCGCGATTCCGGAACCGAGACCGCCGCGACACTGGCGATAGTCATCGGTTGACCGTAATATTCGACCTTGACGGAGTCCAAAATCGCCGCGTTCGCCCGTCCGGTACGAAGCGTTGAAAAATCGTTCGCGGCGGCTTCCAGAGATTTCTTCATGCGCGTTTCCGCATCGCGCAACAGTTCAGCAGACATTTCTTATTTCTCCAGTTTCAATCCCCACCCGAAAAACCGGGTGCAACAAACGGGGAAAAGGTCGGCGTTTACGAAAAACATGCCGACCTTTTTTGAGTATACCCTGTTATTTCGTTCGGGTTACAAGCGTACCAATCGGCTCGCCCATCACTGCTCGTTTGATATTTCCGGGGACATTAATGTCAAAAACCACAATCGGCATATCGTTTTCCATACAAACTGCGAAAGCCGTCAGGTCCATGACCCGCAGTTTTTTCTCAATGGCTTCCTCATAACCGACGGTGCGGTACGGTTTGGCATCCGCGAACTTGCGCGGGTCCTTGTCATACACGGCGTCGGTGTTGTTTTTTGCCATCAAGACCACTTCCGCGCCGACTTCCAACGCACGAAGCGAGGCGGCGGTATCCGTCGTGAAGTACGGATTGCCAGTACCACCGGCTAAAATCACCACGCGTCCTTTTTCGATGTGGCGGATAGCACGTCGCCGTATGAACGGTTCCGCGACTTGCATGATTGAGATCGCTGTCTGCACCCGTGTCTGGATACCCTGCTTTTCCAAACCGTCTTGGAGGGCGAGTGCGTTGATAACGGTGGCGAGCATCCCGGCATAGTCCGCAGTGGCGCGTTCCATCCCTTTATCTCGGGACATTACTTGCCCACGCAGGATATTCCCGCCCCCCACCACGATGGCGACGCCAACCCCTTCCGAGTGAATCGCGGCGACCTCGCGGGCAATCGTGCCGATGGCTTCCGTGTCAATGCCGTGACCTTGCTCTCCGGCGAACGCTTCGCCGGAGAGTTTGAGGAGCACACGCTTGAACTTCGGCTGGGCTACCGGGGCAGTTTCATCGCTAACCGAAGGCTGGTCGTGAATCAAGCTGCCACTTCTCCTTCGGTCCCTGCCGCGTCCGCCTGGATTTCGCCGAGTTTGAATCGGACGAAACGCACAATGCTGGCACCGGCGGTCTTTTTGACGAGATCACTGATCGTGATTGCCGGGTCACGGACATACGATTGCTTGAGCAAGACCGACTCCTCAAGGAACACACGGACACGACCGTTGACCATCGCATTGATCGCGGCTTCGGGCTTTCCTGCCATTTTCGGGTCGTTCTGCGCCTGGGCAAGGGCGATTTCGCGCTCCTTCTCGATGACTTCCGCCGGAACATCGGATTCCGCGAGCACCATCGGGTTCGACGACGAAATGTGCAACGCAACTTCGCGAGCGAGCGTCGCGAGAGCATCCTTGTCATCCGATCCGGCTACTTCCACCAGAACGCCGACCTTGCCGCCTTCGTCTCCGGAGCCGCTCGGGTTATGCACATAGGCGGCAACAGCATTGCCTTCCGGCGCACCGAACCGTTCGAAGCGAGACAAGGCGATCTTTTCGCCGATCCGACCGCCCGCGTTCGTTACCGCTTCACCGACAGTCGTATCGCCCATCGGAGCCGCAAGCAATGCGTCAAGATCCGTGGGAACCGTCCCTGCCGCGAAATCCGCAATGCGGGTGACAATGGATTTGCCCAGTGCCTTGAAATCGTCGTTGCGTGCCACGAAGTCCGTCTCGGAGTTCAATTCGACAATGACGCCGATGTGTTTGTCATCGGAAACCTTCGCCAGAATCAAGCCTTCACTCGCCGTGCGCTCGCTACGCCCGACCGCCTTGCCGACCATTGTTTTTCGCAGAACGACTTCCGCTTCCTGCAAATCACCGTCCGCCTCGGTCAGTGCCTTTTTACACTGCATCATGCCCGCGCCGGTCTTCTGGCGCAGTTCGTTTACCAATGCCGCTGTAATCGCTGCCATGGTTGTCAATACCTTTCTGCTGAAAATATTAAGATGTTAAACTATTGAGAAACGGAAACGCATTTCCGCCTATTTAGATACAGCGTTTCTGTATCGTTGGTTCTGTCACGCAAAGTAAAGGGCGCGGGCGATAAAAAATGCGCCGCGCCCTTCTATTCTACCGGCACTCGTCCGATTCCTGTTTCGGTGTTTAGTCGGACGGGTTAGCGTTCGATGTCGGGGTTCCGGTGCTGATTCCGGTACCGACGGAAACCGAGCCGGGGTCGTTGCCGGTTTCGCTGGCGATGATCTGGGTCGCTTCCGCGACACCGACGTTCGCGTCGCCTGTACCTTGCGCGGCGGTGTCGTCTTGCAACGGAGTCAGTTGTGACTCCGCGTTGGCGACAATCGTCTGGGCGTTCGCGGCGGCAAACAGGGCTTCTTCTTCTTTAAGAGCCGCTTCTTTCAAGCGTCCCTCTTCGTCGTAGTCGAAACCGAGTCCCCGCGCGTCAATTTCCATCTGTCGGCGGCGGTCTTCCGGCGACTTCGGCGCGAGCGCGGCTTCATCCTCGGTCATCAAGGAAGCGGGCAACTCCGGCGCGGCGAGACCCTGCTCGTCCCATTCGGCTTGCTTGACTTCCACGATGGCTTCGGCTATCTTGCCCGCGATTAACTTGATAGCGCGGATCGCGTCGTCGTTGCCGGGGATCACATAGTCCACTTCATCCGGGTCGCAGTTCGTGTCCACGATGGCGACAATCGGGATGCCGAGCGAACGCGCTTCCTTGATAGCCAGGTGTTCTTTCTTGGTGTCTACCACGAACAAACACGCCGGAAGGCGCGGCATTTCCTTGATACCACCGAGAACACGCTCCAGCTTATCTTTTTCTTCGGTAAGAAGGGCGGCTTCTTTCTTGGTCAGTTTGAGGAAGATGCCTTCGCGCTCCATCTGCTCTAACTCACGCAGACGACCGATACGCAGTTGGATGGTTCGGAAGTTGGTCAGCATACCGCCGAGCCAGCGGGAGGCGACAAAGAACTGGCGGGACAGAATCGCGGCTTCCATCACGGCGTCGGAGGCTTGTTTCTTGGTTCCGACGAACATGATGGTACCACCGCCCGTGACGATGTCCTGTACGAATTTCGCCGCATCTTCGAAAAGCTTGAGCGACTGGTGGAGGTCAATAATGTAGATGCCGTTGCGCGACCCGTAGATGTAACGCTTCATCTTGGGGTTCCAACGCCGCGTCTGGTGACCGAAGTGGACGCCTGCTTCGAGCAGGTCTTTCATGGCGATAGTTGCCATAGGGTTACAATGCCTTTCCCGGTTTTGTTGGGCGAACGGTATGATGAAACTTACCGCGCCCCCTCCCCCGATTCAGGTCATGCCTGTGATAGGCGCAACCGGGACGAATCGAAGTGTGTGATGTATTCTGTTTTCAAAGCACACGCAAAACCTTCCCGTTTTACCACGGCATCACGACCGTGGCAACCGGGAAGGCGTTGCGTTTGCCTACTCTATTGCAATGTCAGAACCAGTTGGGGTTTGTTCGACCCGCTTTCTCGGGTGAATAGCCCCTGCCAGCCGTCGCTGTTGTTTTTCACTCCGAACGATGCGACCCCGTCCCCCGCTTTCTGCGCCTGGACGAACGCCGTCACGTCGTACTCGATGTAGCCCGGCGCAACCGTGGTCAGCGAGCTGAATGCGGCCCCGACGCCGGGGAACGTGGTGGATGTTTCCGTCCAGGAATCGCCCGTGACCTGGTAGGCGGTCGAGATAAGCGAACCCGTCGCCTGTGTATAAACACGCAACTTCGCGGCGACGATGGGGCGGGTGATTGCGCCGAGTCCGAACTTCAGATACGCCGCCTGCCACTTGCTATAAACCATCGTGGTTCCCGTGCCGGAGTTGGACGGGTAGTCGTCGCGGTCGGCGGTCGGGTTCAGCGTGGTGGTCGTCGTCACCGGAGGTGCCGCCGTGTTATATACGTCCAACTCGTTGAGCGTCCACCAGCCGCCCCAGTTGTTGCCCCCAGTGGTTTCGACGCGCAGATACCGCCCCGTGACCGCGCTATTCAGTCGCAAGCGCACCTCGGAGTTCGCCGTCGTGAACGTTTTTACCGCCGTGCCGGGGTTGTTCGGGTCGTTCGACACGTACACTTTCCAGCCTTTGGGCATGAATGTCGCGTACTGCGGTTTGAGACGCACTTCATTCAGCGTCTTCGCCGATTGCATATCGATCTGAATCCACTGTCCGTCGGAGATGCCGCCGGGCGTCCAACTGAAGGCGTTCCAGTCGCCGCCGTAGATGCCGCCGAACTTCCCGTCGAGCACGCCGTTCGGGTTCCCCTGTGTGGTCACGCTCGCGGTCGCCGTCCAGCCGGTCTTCGGGAGCGGCGTCGGCTGGTTGTCGATGATCAGCGCGGCGTTATAGTTGTCATCCCACGCCAGTTCGCCCATCCAGGAAAGGTTCGTCGGGCGCGAGCCGTCCGTGCGGTCGATATATTCGCCGTTGCCGGGCGTGTACGTCGGTCCGTAATAGTTCGTCAGCCGGTTGTTGTCGCCCGCGTACCAGTGCCACGCGATACGCCCCACCTGCACCCCGCGTGCGTTCCCGCCCCGGATGACGTTGAACATGCCCGTCGTCGCGGTCACCGATTCGAGCGGGTCGAACGCGGTCTGTCCCCATTCGCCGACGAGGACACAAAGGTTCGCGTTGTGTACGCGGTTGACGTAATCCCGCATTTTCGCGACCGTGTTCGCGTTGAACTGATGGTACACATGGTAGGCGAACACCAGGTTGCTGTAGCGCGAGGTGAGCGTCGGTCCGTAGGTCAGGATCGCGCTGTCCGCCGTGTTGATCGTCGCGCCGCCCGCCCCCGCGCCCTCGGTCGCCCAGTTCGTGCCGTCGCATACCATGATGTTGTTCGCCCCCGCCGCACGGACGGCGGCGATCACGGTGTCGTGCATGGTCAGCCATTCGGGTTGCGCGGCGGTGCTACCGCCCGGTTCGTTCCCGACGTTGAACCAGACGTTCGGATTCCCCGCGTACTCGTTCGCCCGCGCCACCCACCAGTCGCGCACCTGCGACAAAGACGGGTTCGACGACGCGGTGAAATACGTCCCGGTCGAGTCGTGCAGTTCGAGCATCACCACGGCGGGCGTCTTGCCCGCGCTGATCCGCTCCGTCGTGAACGCCCGTACCAGCGCGTCCAGGTTTTCATTGTCGCCGACGGTCCGATTCGGTCCGAGCACGATCTGGACGCGCACCGTGTTGAATTTCCAGGCGTCCACGATCAGCGAAACGTCGGGGATCGTCGCCTTCATCCACCCCCACCCCGGTCCGTTGACGTTAACGCCTTTGACGACGAACTCCTGGCCGTTCCTGAGGATCTTGTTCCCCGAGACGGAGAACGTTTGCGCCCCGGCAATCACCGGGAAAAGAAGGACCGAGAAACAGACCGCCATCAGGAGCACGGCGACTCTGCCGAACGCCGCACCGAAATCTTGCCACTTCGTCATGACAACACACCTTTCTCCGGCGGAAGCCGCCGGTACCTGCGAGATTATTTCCGCTTGTTGTTTTTCGACGACGCCGTGACCGGGGTCGTCCGGGCGAGCGGCTCGCCATAGAAGAAGCCCCGCCCGCCGGTGCCGACGTAGACGCGACCGAAAACCTGCATGTCCGCAATCAGGGGATTGATCCCGTTCAAGCCGTGCGTGGCGGGGTTGATCCGGGTCCACGATTTGCCGCTGTCGACGGAGCGATACAGGGCGGCGTCCACGCTCACGTCATCCTTCGGGGGTGTACCGCCGATCTGCCCGAACAGGAAAACCGTCGGCGTCTGGCTGCCCGGCGCGGGTTTCCCGAGTGCCGCGCGGACGCTCCATTCGACGCCGGTCAGGCGCGACCACGTTTTCCCGGAATCGGTGCTGTGGAGTAGCCCCTTTTCGTACAGCGAAAGCCACAAGTCGCCGGACCGCCCCGGCGCGGCGACCAACTGGTGGTTGTCGAAATGGTTGCCGGGTTGCGTGGGGAGCGTCGCCCGCCGCCCCCAGTTCGCGCCGCCGTCCTCGGACACGAAAAATCCGCCGTCACGCCGGTCGTACAGGTAGAACGTGTGCGCCGCTTCGCGGTCGGCGGCGAGCGGCTTGAAGAACGTCCAGGGTCCGTCGCCGTTGATCATACCGACCGGCGACCCGCTCCCGGCGTCCCACGTCTTGCCGCCGTCGCGCGTGAAGTAGACGGGCTGCCGGTCGTCCTTGCCGTTGTTCATCGGGACCCAGACGATGTTGTCGGCGTCGGTCGCGGAGACCGCGACGCGCCCGAACTTCGCGTCCGGGGTCGGTTTCGCCGCGAACTCGCGGAACGAACGCCCGTTGTCGCGCGACACCACCGCCGTGCCGGTCATGTTCCACTGCCACCCGCCCGCCGCCACGATCACGTCGGGCATTTTCGGCGACGCGTCCATGTCGAAGGTGTCCTGGAACCCGTTGCGGTACGTGTCATAACCGGTGAACGCGGCACCCTGCTTGTCGCGAACCAGAAAACGCGTGTCGGGAATCTTGTCGAAGTCTTCGTGGCGGAATCCGCCGACATCCCACACGCCGGAGACGAACGGTGCCCCTTTGGTTGGCGAAACCCCGGACGCGGTGGTCATCTGCTCCCGACCGTCTCCGAGCAGGGAAAAGCGCATCCGGTCGGTGTCCAGCCCGGTGCCCACGTAGGGTCCGCTGAACGACGTGAAGTACACCACGGACGGGTCGACGGGATCGAACGCCACGTCGGAGCCGTTGCCGCCCCAACTGTGTCCTGGTCCCCGCTCCCACGCCGGGATGTCGCCGAGTACCAACGTCCCTTTTTCGTGGTCGTTTTTGTCGTAGCGATATTCGCGCCACGTTTCGCCCGCGTTTTCCGAGTAGTAGATCGTGCCGTCCGTGCTATACGTCGTGGCGCAAAGGATCTTGCGCGGGTTTTTGGGGTGCAGGTTGATCCCGCAAAACGGCTTGTTTTTCGCCTGCGTCGGCGTCACATCGCGCCACGTTCCCCCGGCGTATTTCCAGACCCCGCCCCCGGTGCCGCCTTTGTCCCAGGTTCCGGTCCCGTTGTAAGTCACGTAGGCAGTGCCGTCCGGCGCAATCCGCATTCGGAGCGGTGACGACTCTCCGACCGGTCCGCCTTTTTCGGGCGAGGTGATCGTTTCCCAGGTCACGCCGTCATCTTGGGAGCGATACACCGCGCCCGCGATGCGAGCCGCGTCCGGCGCGTCGGTCGCCGCGCCCGCATGAACGCCGACGTACAGAACGCCCCGCGCGATGTACTCGGCCACCGCGTCGGGCACGAACCCGTGAATCGACTTTCCTTCCCGCACGCGCAGACG
>JACMIS010000100.1 GCA_014381035.1 Armatimonadota bacterium | reverse complement strand
CGAAATCGGCAGTTTCACCAAAGAGCAACTCGCCGCCGGAATCAATCTCGCGCCGATGGCGACCCCGATGTTGCGTCAGGCGCAGATCGTCCACACGCTGACCCAGATGCGCGCCAACCTGCGCAACGCCCGCTGGCGCGATCTCCAGGTCCCGAACGCCAAGGAGAAAGCGGCGCAGCCGCTTCTGCCCGCCGTACTGAAGGATCTCGACACCGCCGCGGACGATCTCACGAAGGCGCAACGGTCCGCCGCCCAACCCCGCTCGCACCGATTCGTGTTGGTCCCCAAGCCGTAAGGGGGCGGGACTACTCACCGCCTGACACGCTCCATCCAGAGTCCTGCAGAAAGATAGGGCGTGAGCATCACTACAACCGAAGCAACCACCCGCCGTGCGCTTCTCAAAGCAGGGAAGCTCAAAGAACTGTTCTGGGGATCGGGTGGGACAACACCCGATTACGCCAACCCGTCGCCGTAGACGGTGAAACCTTCACTCTGACTGCCGTCCCGCAGAAGCGGGACGTGTATATTCTCGAATGTATGGCGGGCGGCGACGGCAAGATTCCACCTTGTAAGAAGCGGCGCAGACTTCAGGTCGAAGCATCCAAAGTCGCCGCCGAAAACATCCTGACCCTCGTCCACAAAGAGCGCACCGAACAGGTATGGCACTGATTCTGCCGCGAGAAAGATAGAACCGTTCCGGGGCGCGATGTTCCTTATCACAGTAAGCAAAGTAGCGACATGATCCTGCAAACCCTGATACGACTGACATTTACGATGCAGGACGAGTGCGGTTCGAACCTGCTCGGGGTGCTGGAGCGTGTGAACGACGCATCGCGGCAGGAAAGCGTCACGCGCAACTTCTCATAACCAGTCCAATGAACAACACGCTATGTTCTTACGCTTCATAGAAAATGTCCCCAACCCCGCCGACGCCCGATGGTGCGCCAGCGTGCTGGTCGACCGGGTAGTGTTCCTGCACTTCATGTAAAGCAAAGGCTTCCAGAGCCACCCGGAAGACTCGGAAAGGAAGCTGTCCTCCTTCCCTAAAAACGGCTCGCGGAATGCTCGGACGCCTTATGATGTAAGGATTTTCTGTGCCCGCTGTTCTTCGACGGCTTGGCGAAGCGAAAACTCGAATGCCCCGCGTCGCCCGACTTCGGCAACGTCTCTTATACATAATTTAATGAGCTCTTAACATACCGTTAACGAATCCTTAACACGTGGCTCCCTTTTCTGTGCTAAAGTGGCACTGGGTTTTACCTACCGCTATTCTGAATCTAGTTCCGAAAGGAATGCCCTGAATGAATCAAACCCGACCGGACGGACTCAAGTGCATCGCCGCCAGGTACGCGGCGTTTACGCTTATTGAATTACTAGTTGTTATCGCTATAATCGCTATTTTAGCAGCGATTTTATTTCCCGTATTCGCTCAAGCACGCGAAAAAGCACGTCAGTCCGCGTGCCTCTCTAACTGTAAACAGATCGGTATCGCCGCCATGATGTATTCGCAAGATTATGACGAGATCTTGCCGCAGACGGGTTATCGCGGCCCTTGCAACCCGCCGAATGATGGAAACTTCACTGCGTCCGTGGACACCGTCTACAGCGGGCAACAGTCGTTCCCCATCGCCTCCGGCCCCTATATCAAGAACTGGAACATTTTCGCCTGTCCGAGCGACTCCGAGCAGGGCGGGTTTAACAAACCCGACGCGTTCTGCTTCGAGGAGCAGCTGCGTGTCGGGAATGTTCCCGGTTATTACCCCGGTATCCGTCTCGTCCCCGATGCGCTGGGCAAAGCACTCCCCTTATCATATGCGGGTAACTATTTCCTCAACAAGAGCTACACGTTCACTGCCGCCGAGGGCGGACCAACGACAGCACGCGGTGATGCCTTCGCCATGGCGGGGCAGGCGGACCTGCGTGCCCCGGCGAACGTCTTCTATATCACCGACGTCGGCAGTTTCCCAACTCCCGGAGCCGCAGGTACCTGGCAATTCGCCGGGTGGTACATAGCGCCGGGCTATGGAAACACGGGAACCTCGGTTCGCTGGGCGAAGGGGGGGCGTCATGCCGGTGGCCGCAACTGGGTTTTCTGTGATGGGCATGCTAAGTGGACCAAGGACCCGCCGTTTGTCCGACCCGGTGGTACCAAGAAAACAGACGTAGAGATTCGCGCGGAATACCGCAAGATCGGCATCTATACGAACTACGCCCACGAAACAAACCAATAGTCGCGTCAAGATCTCCGCGAACTCGGTGTCACAGTTGGCTGACGTTAGCCCGCCCGAAGAGTGTGCAGACAACGCGGGGCATCTCAACCCTCTCGCGAGCGAAGGACAGTTGACCGGAACGCGGGGAGATATTCGACCGGTTCTCGGCAAACCGGGTTGACGGTGCCCGTCCCGACCCGCCGCAAGGTCCGTTTGTCTAAGAGATCAAGCACGAATGGGTAATGCGAAACAGATGCTTTCCCGGAAACCGCTGGCACGGTTCGGTAGCCGCGCCATGCGGGGAGCAGTTGTACTTCTTTTACTGGCACTTCTGAGTTCCGGTTTACCGAGCGAAACGAACGATAAAAGAAAAAATGTCCTCCTAACCAACGGTTGGCGTATTACGCCGGTCGGCATTCTCGGCGAAAAGATGGGGGATACATTACTCGGGTGCGCGCTCTCACCCGACGGCAAGACGCTTGCCATCAGCAACGCGGGTGCGCAGACGCATTACGTCAGCCTCGTGGATACCACTACCGGTAAAGTGTTTTTTAAAAGTCATCCGTGCCTGACACAGAGCGGTCTCGTCTGGTCCCCGAACGGCAGAACTCTGTACGCCTCCGGGGGGATCACCCCGCAGATTCATGTCTACACCCAGAGCGATACGGGCGCATGGGGGGAGTATTACGAGGAAGACACCATCCCTTTGCCCGATCTGGCGGAAAAAGGATCATCCTATCTCGCGGGGATGGCGGTGAGTCCAGACGGTGAAACGGTTTATATTGCGAATCTGGTTAATGATACCGTATACGCCATACATACCGACACGAGAAAGGTTCGGGCCACGCACCGCTTCGATACCGGGGCGCGCCCCGGCTGTTTACGTACCGGAAAAGACGGTGCCCTTTACGTCACTCTATGGGCGAAAGCGCAGGTCGCTAAACTTGACGGCATGACGCTGGAGTCGAAGCGCACGGTGATGACCGGCAAGCACCCCAACGACATACTGTTCCATAACAAGACGAATCGGATTTTTGTCTCGTGCGGCAACAGCGATGCCGTGTTTGTTCACGATGCACGTACCGGCGAGGTTTCCGAACAGATCCGCGTGTCCCTGACACCGGAATCTCCTCCTGGGACTACCCCCTCCGCGCTCGCCCTTTCGCCCGATGGCGAGACACTCTTCGTGTCTAACGCGGACAACAACGACGTCGCCGTCGTGGCCGTGGCGGCACCGGGAAGAAGTCGGGTACGGGGATTTATCCCCACGGCCCACTATCCGACGATTGTAGCCGTCTCTGCCGACGGCAAGCGACTTTTCATCGGCAGTAGTAAAGGCATCGGAACCGGACCGAACGGGCAACCTGAACGCGGTAAGATCGATCCGGTCATGCCTCGAGGCTACCCCTATATCACTCAACTCATGTCGGGGGTTTTGCAGAACGTGGCGGTTCCTGACGATGCCAAACTCGCCGAATACACTAGGCAAGTGCTGAAAAACACTCCCTACAAGGGCGATGCGATGAAAACCCATCCGCCTAAAGCCCCTGAGTCCGGGGAAAACCCGGTCCCCTCCGCAGTGGGAGAGGAATCACCGATCAGGCATGTGCTTTACATCATCAAGGAGAACCGGTCGTATGATCAGGTTCTCGGTGACATGCGGGACAAAAACGGTAAACCCATTGGCAATGGTG
>JACMIS010000099.1 GCA_014381035.1 Armatimonadota bacterium | reverse complement strand
GATACCTTTTGGGTAGTCTGCCGTCGCCGCTTCCCCTACCCCGGCAACACCGCTCACGCCCTGCATTCCGTCCTGATATTCCTTCTAAGCGAGCGACAAACGAAGTACAAATGCGGTAAGATGATGTCACCATCTTTCGCAAAGGAACGTTTTGCTACCGATGCTGCCTCGATTTCGCCCATTTCTCATCACGATCTCCGCACTATCCGGCGTTTTTCTGCTTGCCTCAACAGCGCACGCCTTCCCACCAAACGATCTCGCGGAGGCAATCAAGCAAAGTACCGACCGCGACCGCCGCCGCATTCCGCTCCTGGTGCTGAACCCGGAGCAAACACGGATGTCATGGCAGGACAAATCCCACCTGCGGCTGTACGAGTTGTACCGCGAGGGAAACGCGAAGCCGCCCCTCACCGAAGTGCTACCGATATTCAAGCGGCAGATCATCTCCTGCTCCTCGGTGCAGATTATCGCTCCTTTGCAGCGCATCACCCTGAATCCGTACCCCGGACCGCCGGAAGAATGGGCACGGATCGGGCGCGAACGGGCGGCACGTCTCCTCTTCGCGTCGCTCAGCACCGCGCAATGGGCGACCGCTTCCTCGACAAACGGTCTGGGGGTCGCGGACCTGCAAAAACAGGAGCAAAAGGCGTGGTTTCTTTCGTTGATCCCCGAGCCGTTTATTCTTCAGGAGATGCAGTATGTCGAGCAGGGCGGAACGTCCACCCTGCTCGGCGCGAACGGCGAACCCAACAAGGTTCCCGTCGCACCGGAGCGGGTGCGTGTCCGCGTCGTCCGCTCCATGCAATGGTATTACCGTTCGGGACCGCAGAGCGGCTACTCCAGCTACGGAGACGTCGGGAGCGAGAACCGCCTACCCGGTCAGAAGTTCTGGATGCAAGCCAGTCAGCCGGAAGGGCAAGAAACATCGGAATCGTATCGCGACCGGCTCAAAGAGGCGGTACAGATCGAGAAGCCGAACCGTTTGCAAAAGGGCGACTTGCCATTCAATACCGCGCCGCTATTCGGTAAAAACATTCCCCTCGCTGGCGCGAAGACGCTCGGCGATCTGGTCCAGCGCGTGGCGGAAGCGACCGGCGTCGAGTTGTATGCCGACCGCCGATTGACCGGGCTTCCGGTGACGATCATCGGGAGCGAAGACGCGACGGTTGACGCGGCGGACCTGATGAAAGCGTTGTGCCTTGCCACCACCGGCACCATCCGCAAAGTGACCGATCCACGAAACAACGACACCGTCTACCTTCTCGCAGGCGATCAGGACGCGCTGATGCCGCCCCGGCTTCGACTCGCGGAATGGGCGAGCGATGTAGATGCGCTTCTGAATGGCGAGCAAACCGCGTTTCATAAAGTCGCCAGGGAGTCCGGTGTCGTGGGCGGAATCGGGTTCGCCGAGGACGCGGCAGGGAAGATCAGCGACACGGTCATGCAGGCGGCGGAAGAACGCATCACCGACCCGAATCGATACCAGAGAAACGACGGATTTATTCCTATCCCGGTCAGTGCCTTGCCAGCAGAGGGGCAGGAGAAAGTACGCCGCGATCTGGAACGAAGTCGCGAGTATGCCTCCAGCAACGAGGCTCCTTTGGACCAGAAAAATGTCTACGCGCAGTTTTCGGTGCAAACACAACTCCTCGTTCCCGGCTATGGCGCGTTCAGCGGACCGAGTTTGACCAGCCTCGACAGCCTGTTAAAGCGGAAGCCCGCCCCGCCCGCGCCCCCGCGACCGGCTCCCCCGCCGGGTGTCATCACCCTGCCGCCGCCGCTCCAACAGTTTGCCGCGTTGAAAATCGCGACAAAGGACGACGACGAGGTCGAGACGGCGGCGAAGTGGGCGGCGCGGCGCGGCTTTTGCGCGTTATTCGTCCGCGCGTCGCTCTGGGAGGGAGGCGAGCCCGAGCGGCTTTCCCGACTCGCGACCATCGGTGCAAAATACGGCGTCAAAATCTATCCCGTTATCTCACTTCTTCGGACTCCCCCGGCAGAATCCGCCAAAAAAGAGGCGCCGCACAATTTGGCACGGGCGCGTAACGTCTTCGGGGAAAGTCTACGCGAGTATGCCTACCGGCGCAAGGACGCTCCGGCTCTCCTGACCAACAAATACGAAGCGGATCAGATCGCGCCCTACCGCGACACCGATTGGTTGGACGCCTCCGACGAAGCCGTTCAGAAGACCGTGGCCGAACGGCTCGCGGCTCTCGCCAAAGTACCGGGTATCGCGGGCATGATCTGGGAAAATGTTGCCGCGCCGGGGACAGCGATTTCCGGGTACTCGTGGACGAGCGGCTCTATCGCCGGACGGCACGCGGGATTTTCCGACACCCTGCGCGTCGCCTTCATCCGACAGGAGAACGCGGACCCGCTCGACCTGCCCCCCTATGGCAATATCGGTCCCTATATAGATTGGTCCTCGGGCGACACGTCGCCGTTCATGGGCAACGAGTGGGAGGTGCAGGAGCGGTTCCGGCAACACCCCGCATACCGTAAAGACGCCGCCACGGGAACCTGGAAAGCGGAAAAGTCGGCGAATTCAAGTGACTATAATTTCGCGGCGGCGGCGTGGAACACGTTGGTTCGGGAGAGAAACCGGTCATGGATCGGCGCGATCCGCAAGGAAGCGAAGTTACCGGATTCTCTTCCGATCTTCGTCGAAGGTCCGACCGATCAGGGATACAGCCTTTCGCAATGGACCGCGCCATGGGCGGCATCGGACCCGCTAATGCCGAAGGAAATGGGTAAAGAGCCGCTTCTCCCCCTGACAATACGGCGTGAAAGCACCCCGGTCTCGGTCCGAACGGGATTGAGCACCCAGTTGATTCAGCGATTGGGTAAGGGAAAAAAGCCCGCATTTTCGGGTTTGGTCATTGATCTCACTGCAAAACCATTGGACGATGGTTTGTCGCTTCTGTCTCCTCTTGCCGTAGTGGGAAAATAGACCGCGAGTTCCGCCACCACGCCTATTGGAATGGTCGGCAGGGTACAATCAACGCGTGGAACGACTTTATGCCCCGTGGCGGCTTGCCTACATCAAGAACGAGGGCAATACCGCGCCACCGACACCCGGTTCGTGCATCTTTTGTGATAAACCGGCAGAGGGTGTGGAGCGCGACGCCGCGAATTATATTGTTCTGCGCGGCGAGACATCTTACGTGATTTTGAATGCCTTTCCTTACGGAAACGGGCATATCATGGTACTCCCCTACCGCCATATCGCGTCGCCCGTGGAAATGACCGGCACCGAAAGTGCGGAGATGATGCAACTTTGCTCTTTTTTCTGCGATGTACTCGGCGAAGTTTTCCGCCCACACGGGTATAACATCGGTATCAATGTCGGGTCGGCGGCGGGCGCAGGTATCGCGGCGCACCTTCATCTGCATATCGTGCCGCGCTGGAACGGTGATACGAACTTTATGCCGGTGATCGGAGACGTCAAAGTGATGCCGGAAACACTGGAGCAGGTGTATGCCAAAATCGCCGACGCCTTAGAAAACCGGAAAACAGACAATGGCGATAGTAGCAGCGAACGAGGAAATAGATAAAGCGGCGCGAATCGAGGAACTCCGCGCCGACGCGTCGGATTGCACGCGATGTGATCTGGCAAACGGACGCACCAACGTCGTGTTTGGCGTCGGGAACCCGAACTCGCCCCTCGTGATCATCGGCGAGGGACCGGGCGAGAACGAGGATAAAACTGGTGAGCCGTTCGTCGGGCGTGCCGGTATGCTTCTCGACGAGGTTTTGCGCGAGTGCAAGATGCTGCGCAAACATGTCTTCATCACCAATGTGGTGCGTTGCCGCCCGACCAAACTGGAAGCCGGACGGTTACAAAACCGTCCCCCGACCGCCGACGAAGCCAATACCTGCATCACGAACTGGCTGGACCCGACGCTGGCGACGATCCAGCCGCTTGTGATCCTGTGCCTCGGCGGACCGGCGGCATCGGCGATTATCCGCAAAAATTTCAAGATCATGTCGGAGCGCGGGCAGTTCTTCGAATCGAAATACGCCCGGTATGCCATTGCGGGATTGCACCCGGCGTACATCCTGCGGCAGGAAGGCGAAGCATACGACGCGGCGCGGGCGTCTCTTGTCCAGGACATCGAAGCGGCACGCCTGAAGGTGATCGAGGCGAAAAAAGAACCACCGACGACGTTGTTTTAGACACTCACTGAACGGGAAGCCGTTGCCGTTGCCGAGGAAAGCGTTGTGGTGATACAGGCAATGAAGCCCCCGACTCCGGCTTTCGGTCTTGTGATCAATATCCCCGTGGTGAACGGTTCCACGGAGTTCTGGCCCAGAACACACCACGACACGACGTACGACATTCATCAAGGTTTGGCACGGATTCCGCAGGAGGGACCGGTGCCGGTTACACATGGTCGCTCGTGGGTGAGAATCTGGCTCGCGTGCGGACCAAGCCGGGGAACGAAATCGGGTTCGCGGTGGACGGATGGATGAAAAGCGCGGTGCACCGGGGAAACATCCTGAGGGCGGACTACACGCAAAGCGCGGTCGGTGTCGCACGGTCGGCGGACGGCACGACTTATCTGGTCCAAGTTTTCGCGTCACCGCGCTGATTCTCGCCTTTATATAGAACAACTCAGCCGTCGGGCAAGAGCCCTTATTTATCCCGGCGGCTGAGTTGTTCCGTCGTGATGTTGGGGATTGGCGCGAACGGGTTCTGTCCCGGTATACTTTGACCTAATACGCCTGTGATCCAGAAAATTTCCGCGCCCGTCGTGCGCAACGAAAAACTTGCCGCGCCCGGTCACCATGTGCTCACGTTCCATGCGCCGGACCTTGCCCGTGATTCGCGCCCCGGACACTTTATCGCCGTTCATGCCGATACCGGCACGCAAATCCTGCGCCGTCCGTTCTCGGTGTACACTACCGACCTCGAAACGGGCAACTGCTCGATCCTGTTTTCCGTGTATGGTCCCTCGACCTCGGCGATGGCGAAATACGTACCCGGCGATAGGCTCGATCTAATCGGTCCGCTCGGGGGCAAGGTATTTGTCGCAGATGCACGCCCCGGTACGCGGCATATCATGGTCGGCGGCGGCTACGGCGTTCCCCCACTCGCGTTCCTGACCCGTCAGATCCTCGCCGCCGACCCCGGTGCCACGGTCATTTTCGTGAACGGCGCACGCACCCGTGATTTCCTGGTCGGCACCGACGGTCTGGATGACCACGGCGCGGTCCTGCTCCCGGCAACAGACGACGGTTCCCACGGCTACAAAGGGCGCGTCACCGGCGTATTGGAGCCGCTTCTCACCCCGGACGCCCAGCCGCTTACCACGATTTACACCTGCGGTCCTACTCCGATGATGAAAGCGGTCGCCGAAATGGCGATGGCGTTCGGTATGCCGTGTCAGGCGTCGCTTGAAGTGTTTATGCCGTGTGGGATCGGGATCTGCATGGGATGTGCGATCCCGACGCCCGACGGCAAATACCTGCGCGGGTGCGTGGAAGGACCGGTATTCGAGGCTCGGGAGATCGTATGGAAATAAAATCCCCCAACCTTTCCGTCCGGATCGGTTCGCTGGTGATGCGGACGCCGGTCACAGTCGCGTCGGGCACGTTCGGGTTCGGCTCCGAGACGGCGGATTTAGTGGACCTGTCGAAATTGGGCGCGATAACGGTCAAGGCGACGACGAGCAAGCCGCGCGTCGGCAATCCTCCCACGCGTATTGTGGAAACGGCTTCCGGGATTCTGAACGCTATCGGGCTGCAAAACGGCGGGGTGGACAACTACATCGCCGAAAAATTGCCGTTCCTGCGCCGCCACGATTGCCCGATCATTGTCAATGTTCCGGGCGAAACGCCCGATGATTTCGCCTATGTGTGCCGTCTATTGACCGATGCCGGAGGCGCGGACGCCATCGAACTGAATATCTCCTGCCCGAATGTTTCGCACGGTCTGGATTTCGCAACTGACCCCGTACAAACCGCGAAGGTCGTGGACACGTGTCGCAAGGTGACCCATCTACCGCTGATCGCCAAATTGTCGCCGAACGTGACCGACATGCGCCCTATTGCCCGCGCCGCAGAGGAAGCGGGCGCAGACGGTTTGTCGCTCATCAATACGATCATCGGGACCAGTATTGACGCCCGCAAGCGGACGTTCCGCCTTGCCAATATCACGGGTGGTTTGTCTGGTCCCGCCGTGAAGCCGATTGCGCTCCTGCATGTGTATCGGGTCGCCCAGGTTTCGGGTATACCTATCATCGGGATGGGTGGGATCACCGACGCGACCGACGCCATCGAGTTTCTCCTCGCCGGGGCAACGGCGGTGGCGACAGGAACGATCAATTATACCAACCCGCTTGCCGCCATCGAGATCGCAGCGGGCATCGCGGCGTATCTGCAAACCAATGGTTTTACTGATGTAGGGGAAATCATCGGCGCGGTCAGACAGTGATCGTTGGGTCGTGGGAATGAATTCCCACGAACACAGTCAAGTAGCACGTAAGAGATTCCAGAGCATGGGGGACACAGATGTCCTCCTAATAAAAATTCGGTTCAATTCTGGTATTCTTGTCTCGATGAGGAGAAAGAACACATTCTATGCCGTTTCGCACACTACCTATCGGGGATAAAGCCCCGGAAGAAATCAACGCTGTTATCGAGATTCCTCGCGGGTCGTCCAACAAATACGAGTACGATAAAGAGTTAGGCGTCTTCCGACTGGATCGCCCCATGTATTCGCCCCTGTTTTACCCATTTGACTATGGATGGGTGCCGGAAACCCTGTCACAGGACGGGGACGCTTTGGATGTCCTGGTGATCGGTTCGCACCCGACCTTTCCCGGGTGTGTCGTCACCTGCCGCCCGCTCGGCGTCCTGATGATGCGCGACGACAAAGGACCGGACGAGAAGGTCCTCGCCCGTGTTTCCCACGACCCGCGCTATCACGGCGTGCGGCGGTTGTCCCATGTCGCGGAGCATGTTTTGCGCGAGATCGAGCACTTCTTCCAGGTGTACAAGACGCTGGAGGAAAAAGAGGTCGAGATAGGGGAATGGCGCGACGTCGAAGCCGCCCGCGAACTGATTACGCAGAGTCGCGTTCGGAAAGAACCCGTTTGATCTCCGGCAACTGCTTTTGTACTTCCTGCATTACGGCGAGTGCGGCTCCGGCATAGCCGAGGTACGGTGTGATTTTGCTCCACACGGGCGGAATCAACCCCATACGTTCGGCAACGCCCGGCGAAGGAGCGTTTTTTTGCCTTTTAGCGCGTAGTCCGCGCAATGTTGTCAGAAGAATTAGTGGCTGACGCACGCTGGCATAGGAAATCGAGGCGTCCGTGAGCACAACCGGACGAAACGATTGGGGGATGCGTACCAGCGCATCACGGGTACGCACCAGATGTGGCAGGGAGATCCTGCCCGCGTTCGTCCCGGTTTCGAGTAGCTTCTTCCCCGACGCGATATTACGCCCGACCGCGGACGAGAACCGCGATACGGGACCGTTTTTGATCCGCCCTACAATCACGCCGATCGCGACCACAAGACCGATTTGCCCGACCGTGAGCAAGATCACGATAATATCCAGCCAGTTCCACGCCATGACAGAATTGTATCCGGTTTACGGCGTCACCGCGTCCGCCGCTGTCAGCAGTTGTTTCGCCCCGTCGTCGTCCGGCGTGATTTTTAAAACTGCTGTGGCGTACTCACGTACTTGCTTGGCAAAGCCGCGTTTCAGTAGCGATTCCGCGACCTCCAGGCGAAGCGGGTATGGCGCGGCAGGGTCAGCTTTTACACGGGCAGACAGGAGCAAGGCTTCCGCCGCGTCTTTTTCGCGTCCTTCCGCGAGATAGAGTGATGCCAACCCCTGATACAAAAGATGACGCGTCTCCTTCCCGCTCGCACCGGACCCGAGTGCGGTATCCGCACGCGTACCGGTCTCATAAGCGGTTCTCGCTTTGTCCCAATTCCGAATACGCTGATAAGCTTGCGCAGTTTTGTAGGATGCCATCGAGGACGAACCGGACATTCCCATCCGGCGGTACGCAGCAACTGCGTTCGCGATGTCATCCTTCAGGGTATAAAGGTCGCCGGTCGCCTCCCAGACAGCGGCGTCGGCACGGTTCTCTTTCGCCAGCGTTTCGGCGAGCGTGGTGGCACGGGTAAGCAGGGAACGACGCGCCGTGGTCGGCAGATACATCGCTCGCGCAACAATCGTTCGCAGGGTGTTATAGCGGATGAATGTTTGTATTTTCGGGTCGGTTTCGCTGGCAAGTGCGTCCTCGTAGGTGGCGAGAACTGCCGTGTACGTGTTGGCGTCACGCAAGGCGGGTGCGAAACGCTCCACGAGGTCCGTAGAGGCGTTCGTCTCGATCAGGACAAGGAGTTGCGGGCGCGACCTTCCCCTATCCCCGGTCGCGGCAATGATCTCCTGCGACGACCGCACTGCGTTCCGCAACACCAGTTCCGACGGCGCGGGCTGCCCGATCATCCCCAGTGCGTGAGCGGAAGACGCAACAAAAAATACGGCAATGGCACAAAAAAAATAGCGAATGGGCATAATGGATTGGATTCCATCCAGGAGGGAAATGTTCCGTGGCGGAACGCGGTACAATCGGATACCGCGCGAAAGAGCGGTTCGAACAAGCGTATGATTCATGTGAATGTTTGCGATGGGAAAAAAATGACGTGCGACGTTCCTCCAGAGCAGATCGGGCAGTATTTGAAGCGTTCGAACGGTTCTGCCGGAGACAAGAATGGCAACCCTCCGACACTCTGGTCCCCCACGCTCTGGATAGACGTCACCTCGCCGACAGAAGACGATTGGCGCATCCTGAGCGAGCAGTTCGATTTCCACCCGCTCGCCATCGAGGATGCCCAGCAGGAACGGCAACGCGCTAAAGTGGACGCTTACGACGGCTATCTTTTTCTTTCGGTGCGCACCTGGGCAGGAATACCGCAAAAAATCACCAGCGATGTTCTGGACCTGACCCATGAGATTGACATTTTCCTCGGTCCGAACTATCTGGTGACGATACATCAAGCTGCCATATCCGTCGTCGAGGACACGCGCAAACGCTGGGAGCGCAACCCGGCACACATCGGGATCAAACCGGCGTATCTGCTGTACCTGCTTCTGGACGCCGTGGTGGACGATTATTTCCCGGTTATGGACGAACTGGATACGGCGATAGACACCCTGGAAACCGACCTGTACAGCGAAGTGAAGACCGATCCGCGCACCGGTGCGCTCGCTTTGCCGGACATGAAGCCCGCGCTGACTTTGAAGAAACGTCTCCTGCTTCTGCGGCAGGCGGTAGCCCCGCACCGCGATATTCTGAACTACCTGTTGCGAACGGACGATCAAACGCTGTTGCCACGCAAGCTACATGTGTTCTACCAGGATGTGTACGATCACACGCTCCGCCTTACCGAGCAGATCGACCTCCACCGCGACATCATGGGCGGTGTTATGGACTCGATGATGGCACAGGCGAGTAACCGGATGGCGGAAACCAGTAATCGCCTGAATCAGGTGATGAAGACCATGACCGTTATCTCGACGATTCTGATGAGCGCGTCGCTGATCTCCGGCGTCTACGGAATGAACTTCGACTTTATGCCGGAATTACACTGGAAATACGGCTACGCCTGGGCACTCGGCTTAATGGCTTCTGTCGCCACCGCACTTGCCGTCTACTTCAAGCGTATCCGCTGGTTCTGAGGTTGGGTGGTTGGGACAACCCGATCACCCGACAACCGCTTTCCGCGCTGCGAGACGCGGCAAGCAGATTCCGCCGAGCAACACGGGGAGGTAGAGGGTGATGCCACGAAACGCGATGGCAGCGGCGATGGCTTCATGCTGTCTGGCGACGCCGATAGTGACCAGAGACAACGCCACGGCGGCTTCGACAAACCCGACCCCGTCTGGCGTGGGGGAAACGATCCAATACAGAAGACAGACCGAGAACGCGATCAAACTGGTGCCGAGGTCCGCCTCGATACCGAACGCGTGCAACATGATATGAAGCGACGCCCAGTCCAGAAGGTGTGCGAGTGTCGCAACAGCGGTAGGAATAAGCAGTCGCGCAGGATTCGCCAGTGCCAGATCCGCGCTGTGTGAAAAATGCTCGGCGTGGTGTGTCGCCCAATCATGCTCGCCGCCGGTAGTCAGTGGTTCGGGACGGCGGAGCAGACGGAAAGCTCGGTTGACAGCATTGCGCACCGCGTTCAGAACGCCGCGCAGTGCTTGCGGTTTCCATCGGGCGAGGAAAAGCGGCCCGCTCCAGGCGAGCGTCACCCCGACCAGAATGAGAAGAGCAATGCAGTGCCCCAGAAGTGCCGCGGATTGCCACGGATGTACACTCATACGGGTCGCCATCTCGGCGATGCCGGAAGCGATAAAGAGAGTGAGGGTGCCAAAATCCGCGAGGCGCAAAACGAGGATTCCTGCCGCCACTTTCGCGGGCGATTGACCACGCCGGACCGCATCATCCATGAAAACGGCGGGCGCGGCGGCGGGCGCGGCGATGCTCACGAACAGCGAACCAAGCCAGACCGGGAGCAGATCGCGCACCCGGCTTCGCAACCCGACCACGTGATACGAGGTCTGGTACATCGCGGCGAATGCTATCCAGTACAGTACCTGAACCCCCATCGCTGCGGCGATCAGCCAGGGATTCCCGGCACGAAGTGTATTCCATACATCCAACGCTTCTTTTTGTCGGGCATACACGACGACAACAACGATAATGAATAGCCCCACAAAAAATACGATACGCAACCAACCATTTTGCGGTTTCGGTGGCACTATTGTTTCTGCCGCTTCATGGATCGTTCTGTCTGTCATCTAACTATCGTTTACCCGCTTTGCTACGTTCCCATATACCGGATTCGTTCCGGTCGAGTCAATATCGGTACCGTGTCATTTGACCGTCTTTCGGGAATGGACGCCGCATCCTTCAAAATAGAAGGAACTTTCGCCTGTTTACAACAACATAATGAATGGCAATTTAGTGTTCGACCACGGCAGGGCGGGGACCGTAAACAAACAGAATGCGAGCAGGTCTAAATCCTGCCGCGTCCTATGCCGATACTATATACAGAGTGGTGCGATAATTCGGGGAACACACGTCCATCGGGACACGCGAACCCTCCCCCAACATGCGCGAAAGGATTTGATGTACGGATGGCTAAACTCTCTCGATCCGCGTTTCTTTACTCCCTCGGAGCGACAGGTGTCTTTTTTCTGACCGGATGCGGTTCCGGCACAACAAAAAATACGATTTATGGCGGTGTTTACCGCTCTGCTTATACAATCTCCCAACTGAACGAAGCGGGTGCCTTTAATTTTACAGTAGACGTTAAAGGAAATATCACCGGCTCGCTCGACAATCAGAATGGCACGGTTCGTGAAGTCACCGGGTCCTTGAAAAATGACGGTTCTTTTGAAGCGGACACATTCAATCGCGTTACCAACACGCGGGGTCGCTTAACCGGAACGATGTCGGGCTTACTTCCTGTTCAGGACCCCAGCGCACCTGCACAACCAGTCCTCGTTACCGGTGGGAACTTCACCCTTACCGAGACCAACGTACAAACCGTCGGCAGTTTTCAAGTTGACGCGGTTATCCCCGCCCCTGGTTCAAGCGGCTTCCAGGGTTTTTACAATGGTGTCTACAACATCCCAGAACTGAACCAGAATGGGACTACCTCATTCAGTGTTGACAGTGCAGGGCGGATGACCGGACAGTTAACCAGAAATGACGAAACTGGTCTTTTAACAGGGACAGTCCAGTCTTCAGGAAACTTCACAGCAGCAGTTGTCTTCCGAAATGAGACCAGTCAGTACAACGGTACATTGATCAAAACCACCGATAACAGTACTCTCGGAAACTTCACTCAGACCGTTAGTGGGCGCACCGTCGCCGGGTCTTTTGGCGCGACCACCATCCCTACTGGCGACAGTCAGTATCAAGGATCGTATCGGGGGACTTACAGTTTGCCAGAACAAAGCGAATCCGGCAACATTTCTTTCACCGTTGACCCAACAGGCGCATTGACAGGATTCTTCAGCCAGACGAAGAACCAGCCAGTCGGCACATTCACCGGTGCGTTCCAGAACGACGGACGGTTCACCGGCGTGCTCACCTATGAACCGACCAGTAATATCGCCGCTCGCCCTATCACCGGTCGGGTGGGAACAGCAACAGTCGGTGGTGGTCCGATCTCAGGTGACTTTGTGCTGACAATCGACGGTGTAAACCGACCGGGTAACTTCCAGGTTACCGGCGGATCTGAGCCAGATAGCCTTTTCCGAGGGTCTTATTCAAGTACCGCTCAAGTAGGACCTACGTTTAGTGTTAGCGTGGGTACACCGCCAAGTGGAACAATCCCTGAATCTGGACAGTTTGAATTCACCGTAGATAAGCAAGGAGAACTGCTCGGGTCTGTCCGAGAGTTCCTTTATAGAATAGCCCCAGACGGGATCCCGGAGCCTATAGCACTAAGTAACGCTGTTGTATGTCGCTTCCGTTTAACCAATGACGGTCGTTTCTCAGGCACTATCAATGGCTATGCGGCAGAGGGGAAAGTTTCTAAACAGGTTATACCTCGTGAGTTAAATGTGACAACAACGGTCACCCCTGTCCCAGCACCATCCGTTACCCCTCCTGCAACCCCAGCCCCCACACCGTCTCCCCTAATTTCCAGAGAGGGAGAAGTGCTAAGCTCGTCGGGTGTCGCCGGGAACATGGAGATTCGCATCAACGGGACGACGTACATTGCGACTTTCTTCGCTGCAGGTGGTTTTGTAGATAGTGGTGGATAGAATCAAAGTGTAGGTATTCGTACTTATGCAAGCCGATGACATTTGGAGTGTCGTCGGCTTGCTTTTTTCGAAGGGAGGAGTTCAACCCCTTCAAGCCGAACCAGTAATATGATATGAATCCGCTTGACTTACTCCGTCACACTAAAGACTTCCTTGAAGCGTTTATTACCCAGTACAACCAGCTGGTTTATGTTTTGCTCTTCGCTATCGTTTTCACCGAAACCGGTCTGGTGATTATGCCGTTTCTTCCCGGGGATTCGCTTCTCTTCGCGGTCGGGGCACTCTCGGCGAACCCGGCGATGGGATTGAACCCGTGGCTTGTCGCGGTGGTTTTATTCGTCGCGGCTTTGTGCGGCGATACGCTGAACTACACGGTCGGCAAGTTTTTCGGCGAAAAACTGTTCAACGGGAAATCGAAGCTGTTCAAGCGCGAATATCTGCTGAAGACTGAAGGTTTCTTCGCGAAGTATGGCGGTCAGGCGATCATCCGGGCGCGGTTCGTGCCGATAGTGCGAACGTTCGCGCCGTTTACCGCTGGCATGGGCAAGATGCCATTTACGCAGTTTTTTACGTACAGCGTCGTCGGTGCACTTCTGTGGGTCGGAGTGTGTATGGGCGCGGGCTACTTCTTCGGCAACTTCCCGGTGGTTCAAAAGCGGTTCGAACTGTTTGCCCTCGGTATCGTCGTGCTATCGGTCCTTCCCGTCATTTTTGAAGTAATCAAGCACCGCCGTGAGTCGAAACAGGCAGAATCCGTGGCACCGGTCAGTCCTGCCACTACCGACGTATGAGGATCATTCCTATGAACAAAAAGATCGTAATCGGTTTTGCCGCCCTTAGCCTGGCGACTTTCGCGTATTTCAACTTTTCGACCGCGTCCGTCGCACAGCCTCCGGCGGCTAAAGAGTCGCTGGAAGAGAAGGTTGTACGCCTGGAAAAGGAAGTCAGCGAACTGCGCAAAGAAGTCGCGCGGTTGAAAAACGTCCCGCAGGTGACGACTATTCCCGCCATCCGGTACCAAGACTTGCAAAACTTGCAGGTTGGTAGAGCAGAGCCACTACCCGGAACGCCGTTTACGTTCAACGGTCAGACATACTATCAAATGCTTTTGAACGAGAAACTCGACAATACAGATGGGACAGTGAACGCACGGATAACAGCGACGAATCCGCTCGTTATCCCGCCGAAGTAGTTTGGGGAGTTGCCCACTGAACGAATGCAAATTATTCCGCACCACTGCTGGATGGTTGCGTCACGGCATCCCCGACCTGCAAACGAGAACCGCGTGCATAGTCCGCCGCACTCATCGCCGCTTTGTTCTCCGGCTGTATCCGGGTGACGAGTAAGGCATTCGCCCGCGTGGCGATCAGGATGCCGGTTTTGAGCAAGGCGGCGACGATCGCCGGTGGGGCAGTTTCCAGCGCATCGGACACTACTTGCGCGGCGAGTATTTTTACCGTTTTATCGCCGAACACGAGCCAGGCACCGGGACGCGGGGAAAGGGCACGCACCTTGCGCTCCATTTGCGCCGCCGATTCCGTATGCGGGTCGAGGAAACCGTTCTCACGGGTCACGGGGCGAGCGTAGGTCATCCCTTCTTCCGTTTGCGGGGTAGCCGTGATGTTTCCTGATTCTAACCGGTCGAGTGTTTCCACAAGGAGCGGTCCACCGAGCGCGGAAAGGCGCGGTTCCAGTGTACCCACCGTATCTTCGGGGCGGATCGGTTCCCGCGCTTCCAGAAATACCGGTCCGGTATCGAGCGACGCTTCCATCTGCATCGTTGCCACACCGGTCTCGGTGTCCCCTTCCATGATCGCCCAGTGGATCGGAGCGGCACCACGCCATCGGGGCAGTAGCGAGCCGTGTACATTGATCCCACCGTAGCGCGGAATATCCAGCACGCTCTGCGGGATGATCTGCCCGAACGATACCACGACCAGCGCGTCCGGTCGCAACTCGGCGACTTCGGCGGGGAACGGTTTGCGGCGTACCTTCTCGGGTTGCAGGACACGGTACCCCAACTCCTCGGCGCGAACCTTGATCGGCGACAGTGCGATTCTCATCCCGCGCCCGCTCGGCTTGTCCGGTTGCGTGACGACGGCGATGATCTCATGGCGCGGCGCGGCTTCGTGTAACGCATCCAGCGTCGGCACGGCAAAAGGGGAGGTTCCAAAGAAAAGGATTCGCATTGGGATTGGGTTATTGGGTAACTTGGTGGTTAGGTGGTTGCACCATGAAGGCTCCGCGGAAATCGAGTGATTACCTAACAACCCAACCAACACCCCTACTCTTTCGGTGCGGCGTTGCCGACCTCGCCGCGGTCTTCGGCAGGTGTCAGCATGTGCAGGCTGTCCGGGTCGGCGAGATCTATAAACAGAACGCCGTTCAGGTGGTCTACTTCGTGGAGCAGTATTCGTGCCTCGAACTCACGCGCCTTGAACTGAATCAATTTCCCGTCGGCGTCCATCGCCTTGACCACGATTTCGTTCGCACGCCGCACGACGCCACGCAAACCGGGTATCGAAAGGCACCCTTCTTCCGGTTCGTACTGCTCGCCCTTCTTCTTGATGATTTCCGGGTTCATCAAGGCACGGAACCCTTCGCCAGCATCGTAGACGAGAAGTCGCACGGAGCGATTGACCTGCGGGGCAGCCAGCCCGACGCCATGCGCGGTGTACATGATGTCCTGCATCTCGGCGATCAGTGCCTTGATGTCGGGCGTTATTTCCGTCACCGGTTCGGCGACTTTTCGTAACACTTCCCAGCCGGGAGTGTCGCCGTATTTGACGACACGGCTGTCGTCGAAGGTGATGGAATCGTATTTATCGGCAAGGGCGTCGGCTTGTTGGGACGCGGCGGTTTTCGGTTTCGCGGTCGTGTCAGACATATCGTCCGAAATTGTACCACGCGAATTCTAATCCCCCCCAACACTCTCTCGTTCTTTTCTTCTTTGTCCTTCGCGGACGGCGCCAACGCATCGTTGGATCGGTTTCACCTGCGGTGCTCTTTCTATGATAGGCTTCGCACATTCCAGGTT
>JACMIS010000742.1 GCA_014381035.1 Armatimonadota bacterium | reverse complement strand
TCTGATCGTAATGGTTTAAATACTTCGTTTTCCACGCCGCGATTTCGGCGATCCGTGCTTGCTCCTCGGAGTCCGCGTACTCACAGAACCCGTAAATGTCCGCGAGACGGATCATAATCTCCATGTTCGCGAACGAAAAGTCCTCATCCGGTTCACAGACCTCCATCAAATTCTCGTCGCTCATATGGCGGCGAATCTGATCCATTACGGGAACGCAAAAATCTTGAATGTAATCGCTCGCCGAATCGTTGTCGAAATTGCCCGCGCCCCAGGTACCCATATATTTTACTCCCGCACGGTAGAATACAGCGGCGACGACGAAAGCGGAAACTGCTACCGATTTATTGGGTATGAACTTGCACCGCCGCGTTACCGAGGCAACACCCATGAGTTTCGAAGATTTCTCGTACCCCGCCGTGCTAAACGATCTCCACCTGACATTGCAAGAACGCGACCTATACGACGGGGTCACGCCTCTCGCTCTCGACGCCGGATTTTCCAACCGTTTAGCTATCGGCGCGGGCGTGGCGCAAGCGACCAACACAGAGAAGGCACGTTCTGAGCTGATCATCGCACCAGCGCTTTTGGAGCTTCGTGTTATGGGGATCGAATACGGATTATTTTCCGGGGTGCGTCTCAAAGCCGAACCGCTGGCAGGACTGACCGGAATCTGTGACTTCCTGCTTACCCGTGGACCGATTCAATCCGTAATGCAAGCCCCGTTCGTCGCCGTCACCGAAGCGAAAAACGACAACGTCCGCTCCGGCTTGGGGCAGTGCATTGCAGAGATGGTAGCGTCGAGAATGCTAAATGAACAAAGCGGCATCGAAGGTGCAGTTCACGGAATTGCGACGACCGGCACTACCTGGCTATTCCTACGTCTTGACGGTGCCGTGCTTACGCTGGATACACGCGAATACACTCTCGCAGAAATCGAAACAATCATGGGGATATTGAAAGCGATTCTAACGAAATGACCGCGCCGCATCAACCGAACCCTTTCACCGGATCGTGGCGTGGCACTTGGCAGGGGAGACAAAGCAATGGTTCGTGGACGTGGCATGTATCGCCGGACGGCGCTATGTTGGGCACGGCAGACACGAAAGGCAACCCAGTAACTGCCACAATTACGGGGCGGATAACAGGAAGCGGGGAATTATCGTACGGTTATAAGTACAAGGCGGAGCGTGCCGGAAAAGGCGTCATTTCCATCCTCGACCCGGATACGCTACAGATTCGATGGCAAGATTTCGATGACGGTTTTCTTTACAATGATGGCGAAAGCACGATGAGGCGGATAGAGCCCGTTTAGGACCTATCCGCTTTCGTATCAGTTCGTTACCACTTGATCGGTACGTGCTGGCGGATGCGCTCGACCGCTTCCGCGATGCGTTCGCCGTTCTTGTCGCCGGTCAGCGTCAGAGACATGCGGACGTAGTCGTCGCCGTGTTCGCCGTAGCCGACGCCGGGGATGGCGAGCACGCCCGCGTCTTCGAGCAGGATTTTCGCGAACGTCATGCTGGTATAGCCGGGCGGGCACGGCACCCAGATATAGAAGGCCGCATTTGGCTTCGGCAGATTCCAGCCGAGCGAGTTTAAGCCGTCCACCAGAATGTCGCG
The DNA here is from genome assembly GCA_014381035.1 of Armatimonadota bacterium. Next base: position 261 of record JACMIS010000742.1, on the reverse strand, counting down.
CCGCTTCTTGTACAGGTTTAGCGTGTCGTCGTTGGAAACGTTCAGCAGTGCCCAGCCCGCCGCGCGGTCGATCGCCGCGAACTGCTTCGAGTCCACGTTCGATTTCAGCTTGTTGAGCGTCGCTATGGCGTCCTTGTTGCCCGCCGCGAACCCGACACGCCAGCCGGTCATGTTCAGCGTTTTCGACAGCGAGTGCGTCTCAATCGCCACATCCATCGCGCCCGGCGTTTGCAGGATCGAGGGCGCATGGTAGCCGTCATA
>JACMIS010000741.1 GCA_014381035.1 Armatimonadota bacterium | reverse complement strand
GTTCCCATTCCGAACACGGTCGTGAAACGCTTCTGCGGCGACAATACTGGTGGCACAAGCCTCTGGGAAGATAGCACGACGCCAGATTATTAGTAAAAGACAGGGCGCGTACTCGTTACGAGTACGCGCCCTGTTTTCGTTTATTCGTCCCTCGTCACTTCATCCTGACGCAAGTTGCTGTTCGTCGCGTAACACCGAATCTCAAAGAGCGTAGCAGGAACCTGGTCGCTGGGGTGATTCAGGTATAGTGTCAATCGTTCCGTCTGCACTGGCGTTTCCAGAACGATTCGGTTGCGGCTTTGGTGGTTACTCTCGTGACAGGCAATCTGGTTGCCCTTGTCATCTTTCAGATAGTAGCGGCGGACACAGAACGGCATGACGCTTTCGGGGTGTCCCATCAATACCGATTCCATGGGATGATCGTAGTCCGTGTCGAAGAAAAGTTCGATAGCACCGATTGTTTGTGGGGTGTTCCAGGAGAGCATGAGCGTCGGTGCGGGGTCCGCCGGGTCGGCGACCCAGGCGTTAGGTTGCGCGACCGGGCGTTGAAGCCCGTTCGTCACGTTTTGCCATCCCCATACATCCAGCGGGGGGCTTACAGACACGGCGAGATTGCGACCCTCTGGGCGGCGGCGCGGCGTCCAGAACGCGAATGTGTCCACTCCGATGTCATCGGTCGGCTTTTGCATCGCGGAAACTTCTTTTACCGCGTCGTACCAATTGCAGACAGAAAGCAAACCGGTCACTCGTTGTTCGCTACACCGGACCTGTATAGCTTCGTTGTGCATCAGGCAGACGAAAGCGTAGCGCGGGACATCTATCTCGGTGTCGAAATCCAGGCAGATGGCCTGGTCCATCCCCGGCTTCAGGTCGAGGGTGCGCGTCGCAAGAATGACATCAGGTGTGTGATTATCGGAACGGCTACTGATGCGCAACTCAGCATTCAGGGTTGCCCCGGATTCGGCGACATCAAGGAGGAAAGTAACCTGTGGGACAGATCCCGCTGGCAAGGGGAGCATCATCCCCCAGGAATTGGTTAGCGGCAAAAGCGGACCGTCCGGCGGAAGCGATTGAAGCCGAAAGCGACTCGACACCGTGATGGAAGCGGTTTGTGCGAGGTCCTCCCCATCCTCAAGTCGTATTCCTGGAATGTGTTGCCCGGTTCGTAGCAGATTTCGTTGCAACTCGCGTAGCGGCTCGCCGTCGCGGAGATCAGAGGGTAACAGGTTTTGTTCCGTGCACAGTGCGGCAGCGATCCCGACCGCCTGCCCGGCGTGAGAGCATGTCGCCATGACGCGACTCGAACCGAAAGCGACATGCGTTGCGGAGAGAAGCCGTCCGGCGAGAAACAGGTTCGGGATATTACGCGAGTAACAGCAACGGTAAGGTATTTCGTAAAGCCCCTTGCTATGCCACTGGTTGCACCCCGGTCTTTCCGAGAATACACCGTCCGCCGGGTGTAGATCAATGCTCCACCCGCCGAACGCGACCGCGTCCGCGTGGTGCCTTTGCTCGATAATGTCCTGTTGCGTCAGCAGGTAATCGCCCTCAAAGCGGCGCGATTCCCTTTTTCCCGGAATATGTCCGACCCATTCCAGCGTCAGTGTCTCCGCGTCGGGAAACTTGCCACTGTTTTTGATGTAATCCCAAACGCCGTAAACCACTTTCCACAGTTCCCACTTAATCTGCTCGGTGTCATGAACCGTGTCGAGCCGTCCGCCGTACTCGATCCACCAGAGACGACAGCCATAGGTTTTTGCATTGAACGAGCGGAAGCGAGGGATAGTGCCGGTCACGTCGTCTAAGGCAAAAGTGGGCGGCACGAAACGTACCGGTCTGCCCAAATCCTTGCTGTAAAAGTAGATGGAGTGTCCGAGTAGGTGTCCGTACTCCTGTGTCGGCGCGAACTTTTCCCCGAATTCATCGCGTGATTCCGCGCCCATTCGAAAAGCCGCCCCGGCGAGGAAGCCTACGATACCGTCACCGCTGGCATCACAAAAAAGCGGGGCGCGGAGATGATAGTGTGTCGCGTTTTGTGGACAGAACGCCGTAACACTTTCGATGTGATCGCCCGCACCTTTCGTTGCTTCATAAACGGCGGTATTGAGAAGCAGGGTGATTCCGGGTGCGGTGACGACCTTTTCCAGAAGGATAGTGTCGAAGATCAACGGATTGCCCTCCGGGTTGCGGAACATATTCTCGACCAGAATTTCGTCGATCACGCCGCCTTCGCGTGCCCATCGGTTATTATTCTGCATGTGCGCCGTCGCGCCGAGCGTCCATAGCCGCACCTCGCTACCGGCGTTCCCACCGAGGATGGGGCGATCCTGAACTAAAATGACCCGGATTCCTGCCCGCGCGGCAGTCAGGGCACAACACGTTCCCGCAAGTCCGCCGCCCACCACGACAAGGTCGGCTTCGAGAGTTCGCGTCTGCAACTCCCGGTGTTGCTCGGGTGCTTGTTTGATCATAGGATTTGGTTCTTTCGTTGAATGACGGAGGAATCTGAGCGAACCCAGGAAAAAGAATTGTGATAATAGCAATAGCAACCAGTATCTCGATCCGCGTAAACACTGTGGCACGACTGTATGAGTGAGTCGATTGCTTCACCACATAACCCCATTGTTTTGGCTCCGATTGCCTGCCCATTAATAATACCGGGTCCGTTGCGTTGCGTCTGTACCCGTCCCGCTCAACAATATGCCTTTTTCGCTCATGTTTCCGGGAAGCGATGGGTACAGACGCGGCATCGCTCACACGTGGACGTAGCGGCTCATCTGACGGAAGCGAGCCGGTGCCGCCCCGAATCGTTTCTTAAACAGCCGGGTAAAGTAGGAAGCACTCTCAAATCCTACTTTTTGCGCGACGAGATCCACCGTAAGATCCGTAACTATCAGCAGGCGACGCGCCTCCTCCATGCGGCGTTGCGTTATATACGTTTGGGGTGATGTACCGACCCAGGTGTGAAAGTTGCGGCGGAACTGTGCCGGACTGAAACCGGCGTTTCTAGCTAATTCGTTTACCGCTGTACCCGGCTCGCGTGTGATCTGCTCAATGGTACGGGGTAGCCAGGACGGTGTTTCGAGCGCGATCACCCTTTCATTTTTCTTCACTGCCTCCTGATTGAGCATACGCCAACACATGCCGACCAGAGCATGACCCAGTCCTGCACTGATGAAGGACGAAACCGCATCGCGCGGCTGACGGTATCGCAGGGGAACCCGGGGGCTTTTCCAGAGTACCGGTTTGCCTTCGGGGGTTGCTACTTCTACCCATTCGGCGACTATCTGGCACATCCACATCGCCATAACGTCCCGTTCGGCGGGCGGCGGGGTCCATTGCGCGGGAACCTCCAGATGTTGTAACAGATCGACACGCCCGAAAATGCGTGCGATAATGCCCACCGACAGCCAGTCGGCACCGCTCTTCGTGCTCAGTTCCCGGTTGAGATGGGGGGGGAGGAGGAGCAAGGTGCCCTCCGTGATCTGCCGGGTGTGTCCCGCGACATTGACGTCCAGTTCTCCGCTGAGAACGAGCCAGAGGGTATAAGCCCGCATCGCCCCCCGGGCGACCGCGTCTCCCGCCTGCCACTGGTGGTGCGCCGCCCACTCCAGATCGACTTCGACGAAAGGGAAGATTGAATTATCCATGCTGACGGTGATATTTTACCCTGCTTGATTCGGCACGTTCGAGAACCACACCACTATATGCTGGCACCTAACGCTTCCGCTTCCATCGTCGCCGTTTCCCACTCCTCGAACTTAGCCGTGAGGGCATTTTTCGCTGCCTCATAATCCTTCGACAGTTGCAGGGCGTGATCAACGCCTTTAGGGGCAGAAAGCGCGGTTTCTATCTCGTTAATCTGTGCCTCGATCTTCGCGATGTCCGATTCGATTGTCGAAACACGCTTGATCGCCTTCTGACGCTCTTTCGATTGCCCGTGCGAGGTGCTTTGCGGGGGGATTACGACGACGGGCGGGGCGACCTTCGGTTTGCCGGGCGCAATTGCCGTTGTCGCTTCTTCTTGCTCGGCGCGCCACGCGGAGTAGGCTCCCTCGAACAGTTCTAATTTACCGTTCCCGGTCAGGGCGAGTGTTGTATCCGTCGCAGCGTCCAGGAGGGCGCGGTCGTGCGACACTACCAGTAGCGTTCCCTTGTAACTTTGCAATGCTTCCGTGAGGGCGTCGCAGGAATATACGTCCAAATGGTTTGTCGGTTCGTCCAGGATGAGCAGGTTCGCGGGCGACAGCACCATCAGAGCGAGGGCAAGTTTGGAGCGTTCGCCCCCGGACAGTCCGCTGATCGGCTTGAAAACGTCCTCGCCGGTGAACAGGAACTTCGCCAGATGGGCGCGTGCCTCGCCAACGGTCATTCCGGCGCGGTCGTAAAATGTATCGAGAACCGAGTCCTCGTCCTCGAAATCGTCTGCTTCCTGTTTGTGATAGGCGACCGTGACACCGTGCCCGACGCGCAAGTAGCCGGAGTCCGGCGATTCCTCCCCGACGATCATTTCGACGAGCGTGGATTTACCGACGCCGTTCGGTCCGACCACCCCGACGCGCATTCCGCGCTCCACTGTGAAGTTGGCATTATCCAGAATCGCCTTCGCATCGTAGCGTTTCGTTGCCCGCTCGCAGACGATTACCTCGCGCCCGGAACGACCGGACGTGTCTACACGTGCCGCCATCGTCACCTTTTCGTCCACCGGACGCTCGATCCGCTCCAGTCGTGCTAACTGTTTCGCACGCCCCATCGCATTCCTGCTGTTTTGCCCTGCTTTGTTGCGGCGGATGTACTCCTCCTGGCGGGCGATCTCGGCTTGCTGACGCCCATACTCTTCCGTCTGACGGGCGCGGTTCGCCGCCTTGATCTCGCGGTATTTGACGAAGCCGCCGGTGTAGGGCGTGATGGTGCGGTGTTCCAGTTCCCACACGGTATCTATCACGTTGGTCAGGAAGCGTCGGTCGTGCGAAACAACGATCACGGCACCGGGGTACTTTTGCAGAAAGCCTTCCAGCCACTCGACCGCACGAATATCAAGGTGGTTCGTCGGCTCGTCGAGCGCGAGAACGTCCGGCGAGGAGGTTAATAGTTTCGCCATCGAGAGCCGTGTTTTCTCGCCGCCGGAAAGCACCGCCACCGGCTTATCCAGATCGCTCTCGGAAAAGCCCATCGCGGATAGTGCGCCAAACAAATGGTCTCGCGCTTTGTCGCCTCCCAGAAACTCGAAGCGGTCATGGGCGGCTGCGTAGGCTTCTATAGCGTCGGCGTCCTCGGGGTTCGCCGCCATTCGTTCCTCCGACTCACGCAGTTCGTTCTCGGCATCTGACAGGGCGGACAACGCGGTCTCTGCTTCCGCCCGAACGGTGCGCGATTCATCCAGAACCGAGATCTGTGATAGATACCCGATACGGACACCCCGTGCGACGGAAACGCTACCGGTGTCCGGCGATTCGAGATGAAGAAGTATCTTCAACAGTGTGGTTTTCCCG
>JACMIS010000740.1 GCA_014381035.1 Armatimonadota bacterium | reverse complement strand
CACCACGAGCGCAACGCCATGCAGAAACTGCGGGCCAAGGGGTTCATGTAACCCGCACCCCAAGCGACGTGTCAGAACCGGGGGAGACCGTTTTATGGTTACTTTTCTGGTTCTGACACTGATCGCTTTATCCGTTTTTGTTTATCCCTGGCTCCAAGACCGGCGCGAGGAACGACTCGCCGAAAAGTTAGCCGCGTCACGCGGCACGGACGAAGCCTCCGCCCTGATAGACGCGACTATCGCGACGTCGCGGCACGAAGCAGATTTCTTCCGCCGTTTGACCGACCATCGTCCCTGAATAGTACACGAATTATGACAGCAGACATTTCCAGCGAAGCGCAACGCCTCAAAATTGTCGTCGTCGGTCACGTTGACCACGGCAAGTCCACGCTCATCGGGCGGATCTTCTTCGACACCGACGCCCTGCCCGAGGGGAAAGTCGAGCAGATCCAGAAAGCCTGCGAACTGGAAGGAATGCCGTTCGAGTTCGCCTTTCTTTTAGACGCCCTGTTGGAAGAGCAGGAGCAGAACATCACGATTGACACCACGCGTATTCCGTTCCGGACCGCGAAGCGTGGCTACGAGATCATTGACGCGCCCGGTCACAAAGAGTTTTTGAAGAACATGATCACCGGCGCGGCGTCGGCGGACGCCGCGATCCTGCTGATCGCGGCGACCGAGGGCGTGCGCGAACAATCCCGGCGTCACGGCTATTTGCTCAAGCTGTTGGGGGTCAAGCAGGTCGTGGTCGCGGTCAACAAGATGGACCTGGTGGACTACGACGAGGCGACGTTCGAGCGGGTCAAGGCGGAGTACACGGATTTCCTGTCGCAGATCGGACTGACCGCCGAGCGTTTCGTCCCGATCTCTGCCCGCGAAGGAGAGAACATCGCCCGCCGCGCCACCGCGAAGATGCCCTGGTACTCCGGAAGCACGATTCTGGAGACGCTGGACGGTTTCTCCGCGCCGACCAATCTGGACGATCAACCGCTCCGCTTCGTGGTGCAGGATGTGTACCGTTTCGACGCCCGCCGTTTGATCTCCGGGCGCATCGAAACCGGCAAGCTGTCGGTCGGCGACCCGATCACGTTCCAGCCCGGCAACCGCACGGCGAAAATCGCCACGTTCGAGCGGTGGCACGGACCCGACCGTGATTTCGCCGTCGCCAGCGAGAGCATCGCGATCACGTTAGACGAGCAGTTGTTTTTAGAGCGCGGGCATGTGGGAGTCAGTGATAGATGGACAGCGGACAGTGATCACACCCCAGGCGAGTCTGGCGCACTGACCACTGACCACTATCCACTGAACACTGCCAAACGCTTCAACGCGTCCTTGTTCTGGATGGGGGGCGCGAATCTGTCGGTCGGGGAGTCGGTGCGCCTGAAACTGGCGACGCAGGAAACGACCGCCCGCATCGCGGCGATCAGTCGTGTCCTGGACTCGTCCACGCTGGAAACCGTGGAAGGAGCCCGCAACTACATCGCCAAAAACGACGTCGCCGAAGTCACCATCGAAACCGACAAGCCGGTCGCCTTCGATCTGCACGACCATGTACCGACGCTGGGGCGATTCGTCCTCGTCCACGAACGCCGCGTCGCCGGGGGCGGGATTATCACCGGAGTGGCGAGTGATCAGGGGGCAGTGGTGAGCGCGGAAGGCACCTCCAATGGACTGACCACGGGGCAGTCGCCACTCGCCACGAACATCGTCTGGTCCGACACGCAGGTTTCCGCCGAGGAACGGGTGGCTAAGAACGGTCACAAGGGGGCGATTCTGTGGCTGACCGGGCTTTCCGGCTCGGGCAAGTCCACGATTGCCGCCACCGTGAACCGTGCCCTGTTCGAGCGCGGGTATCAGGCGGCGGTGCTGGACGGGGACAATCTACGCCACGGTCTTTGCGCCGACCTCGGATTTTCCGAAGCCGACCGCACCGAGAACACGCGCCGCGCCGCCCACGTCGCGCGGCTGTTCGCGGAAAACGGGTTCGTCGTGTTGACGGCGTTCATCTCCCCGACGCACGCCGACCGGCAAGCCGCCCGCGAGATCGCGGAAGGGGGCAACATCCCGTTTGTGGAAATATTCACACAGGCGAGCCTCGAAGCGTGCGAAGGGCGCGACCCCAAAGGCTTGTACAAACGCGCCCGCGCCGGAGAAATCCCGCAATTCACCGGCATTGACGCTCCTTACGAGATCCCGACCGCCCCGGACGTAACGATTTCCACCGAAACCCAGACCATCGAGCAGGCGTCAGAAGAACTGTTGCAGGTGATACAGGAGAAAACCAGGCAAAACTAACAGCGTTTGATTGTCTGCTTTATAGGGTAGCATAGCGGGTGAAAGAATTATTTCGTGTGAACTTGTAATAGCGACATCTGGTTACAAAGCAGTGACCAGATAAATAGTTCTGCACTGAGAGTTTCTAACGTCACACTAACCGAATGTGCTACTTGAAAACCATGTATCCAATGGTTTTCAAGATCGGAGGAAGAGGCTATGCGAACAATGTATATGAGTCGTACCGTATTTTATTTACGATTCGTTGTTTCTCTGATTGGTATCACTTTAACCCCCATTGCCAGTAACGCCGTAGGGTTGGAGTACGCCGTTTATGATGCTATCTCCGGTGTCAATAACGGAGTCAACGGCGCATTCGTTGCTCCGGGTGCTACCATAAATAACATTGTCGTTCCGCGCTCCTTCATCGGAGATGTCGTAAACTTCTACTATCCGCCCTCGGGACCCGTTAACATAGTCGCTCTGGATCTCGGCTTCGCCTATAGAGGATCACAGCCGACTACCTTATCGGCTCTTAATGTGAACCTTCGCTTCTATGAAAGCACGTCTCTCGTAGCGAATACGGATATTTTGCAAACCCCCGTCAGTAGTGTCCTTTCCTTTGACGTTCGTCAGCCGATTGTGGACAGATACAACGCGAATAACGGAACTACATTCACCGTTGACAATTTTGTTTTTCAGTCGGAAGCGTACATCTATCAGCTTGTTCTGCCCACTCCGGTACAGTTCGCCGATAGAAACATCAATGGCATTGCCATCAACTACTCTGCAGACATTGGATCAGGACTCTTTACAGACAACACTCTGACATCGCTATTGCGTGTTGGTCCTGATCTGGCTGAAAATCAAGGAAATCGGGGTATTCCGCTGCCCCGTGGCGGTTATCTTCGTGATGCGTCGAATCGCGCTGATTTTAACTTCAATCAAGGCGAGGGACGGCGACTCTCAGTGCCGAATCCGAACGGCGAACCATTTGAAAACAACGCTGGGGTCGCCTTGAGGTTTTATTCCGATGTGATTGTAAACCCGATAGTGGTGCCAGAAACGAACACTTTCGCCCTACTTGCGCTCGGTGCTGTAATTCCCATTGCTGGCTTGGTTCGACGGCGTAAATAATAGCGTTTGCTCAGTCGTATGTGGGGACGCCCCGGTGATGGATTATCACCGGGGCGTTTCGTTGCAAACGGTCATCGTTGTGGGCGTAGACGGAGTTGTCATAGACCGTCAATTATTTTATTTTATTGCTAATGTTTTGCAGGCGTAGTAGTATGGGTATTGGCTTTCAAAACACACGAGTTTTTTAGAGGGGTTTATTTTTATGTTACATATTGCTGTTACCGCGGAGGCACGCCCGGAGCGGTTGAGCAAAAGCGCACGCAAGAACCTGCGTAAACAGGGGCGCGTACTCGCATCCGTTTATGGCAAGGGGCAGGAATCTTCGTCGGTCCTGCTTTCCGCTTCCGATATTTCCCGCGTTTTTTCCGCCGAAACCGGCGAGAATACGCTGATTGACCTTTCGATCAACAACCGCCCCGGTCGCCAGCTCGCCCGCGTGGTCGCTATCGAAATGGAACCGATCACGAACCGTTTCCGCCACGTCGGTCTGCATATTATCTCTGCTACCGAGTCGCAAAAAGCACACGTCCCCGTGGAGTTCGTCGGCGAACCGGAAGCGGTGCATAACAACGTCGGCGTACTCGAAATCGGTCTGGCTACGGTCGAGATCGCGGCGTTGCCGGAAGATCTGATCGGACACCTGACGATAGACGTTTCCGAAATGCAGATCAACGATGTCAAGCACGCGAGTGACCTGACACTGCCCGCCCGCGTGCAACTGATCACGGATCCGACCGCACCACTCGTCAGTCTGCGCACGGCTCGCGTCGTGGACGGTACCACGGATGCGACCGCCGATTCGCCTCTGGTTAGCGGCGTGACCAACGATTCGTCTTCGCCGGAAGAAGCCCTGACCGGCGTGTAGCGTGGAGGAGTAAGCACGACGTGACGGCGACCGTTGTGATCCTTACGAAAAACCAGCGACCCTATCTGGAACGCTCCCTGCCCGCCATTGCGGCGCAGACGGGCGTTCCGGGCGGGGTCGAAGTGGTCGTCGTGGATGGCGGTTCGACGGACGGGGCGCAAGAAGTCGCGCGGCACTACGGGGTGCATCTGCTGGACAATGGTTCTCAGCGGTTCAACTATGCCCGTGCCTATAACGCCGGGGCGGGAATCGGCACCGGGCGGTGCCTCGTGCGGCTTTCCGGCGACGCGATCCCGATACACACGGACTGGCTCGCGCGACTCCTCGCGCCGCTGGAAGCGGACTCCACTGTCGGCGTCACCTGGGGCACGCAACGGTTGCCTCCCGGTCTGCGAAACCCGATAGAGCATCTTTGCCAACGCTTGTATGGCTATGATAAAACCGATGCGCCGCCCCGCCGTGTTACCCGGACACGCACCGTTTTAGGGTGCAACATGGCAACGCGGCGTGATCTCTGGCGGCAGGACCCTTTTCCCGAGTTGCTGCAAGCCGAGGATTACGCGTATTTCCACCGAATGATCCGGCGCGGTTTCGCCGGTATGTTCGTACCGGGTGCCGTGGTTTTGCACGGGCATGAGGAACCGTTTTTGCGTGCGGTGCACCGCTCGTTCCAGCAGTCGGCGTTGCAGGTCGCGATTCGGCTGGGAATCATCCCGCGAAATATGCCTACCGTCCGAGCCAACGCGCAATAATTTCAGGCACTACTTCTGTACATCCTGTGTTGTACTTTAAGGGATATATTAATGGCGCAAATTCCGGTGAAGGAAAACAGTAGACCCGGCGACGAGGAGAGCTTTTTCTCGGTTTCGCATTGGCGTGAAGGGGACGCATTATTTTTATCGTTGCAGGGTGAAGTGGACATGCACACCGTTGGCGAACTTCATCGAGCTATCACGGAAGGTTTGCAAGATGGCGTCTGTACCCATGTCGTCGCCGACATGTCTCGAGTGCCTTTTATTGACTCAACGGGGTATAGCGCATTCGTCGCGGCGACGCAAACGCTCCGGGCCCGGGGCGAAGGACGGGTCAATCTCGCCGGGTGCCAGCCGGTCATCGTGCGGGTGCTTGGGATCGTGCGTCTCAACCGGATGTTTGGTATCCACGATTCGCTGGAGCAGGCGCGGAAATCGCTCTCCCGGCAGACTAATCCGGTTTAGTGGATGGGGCGCGTTTCGCCCGAAGTATCGTCAGCAGGGCGGCAAGGAAAACGGTCGCCGCCGCGGCGGATAAATAAAGACCGACCTGTAGTGACTCCGGCATCGGCGGTGGCGATGGTTTCGTCGGTGCGCCACTCCCCGTTCCCCGTTCCCCTCCGCGCAGTATCACCAGATCGTCGCCCCGGTAGGATTCCGGCAAGTCGTTCTCCGGGATCGGGGCATCCCCGGCGAGAACAATGTACTCCGCGCCCAGGTTGAGCGCGGTCTGTATCCGCTTCACGAAAACCATGTTGCCGTTCGCGGGCGGGGAGGCATCCTCGCCTTCCCCGGCAACCGTTATCTGCTCCTTCGCGGCTTTCGGAAACAGGGAATCGTAGCCGGAAATGTCATGCAAGCCGTACACCGTCAGGGTGTTCGGCGGGAGTGCGGCATACTGTGGTGGGCTCTGTCCCAACGTCCAGTCGCGGTTGATGACCGCGATAGGCGCGTCCGGGGCGTTTTCCTGTAGCCACGCGATACCCGGCGTTACGGGAAAAACCCGCTCCGGTTTCGCGGAAGGGTTGTATCCGTATCCCCAGAGGGCAAGGTCGGCGACGGTGAGCAGGAAACAAAGCGCGAGAGCCGCGCGGGCGCGTTCCGGGTTCCCGGCAAAGCGCGGCAGGACGAACAACAGCGCGGCACTCAGCGGCATCAGGATTCCGGCGAGGAGAAACCCCGGCAAGGCTTGCGTCAAAAGCTCGCCGAACGATACCTGCGCGACCGCGCTTCGCGCCCAGGTAGCTCCGAGACTGGCTCCCCATGCCGCGAGAAGAAGCGACACGGCGAGCGCGACAAACGCGCCGCGCCGCTTAGCCGGGGCAGGAATCGCCGGATCGAGCAATGCTTGCAGTCCGAACGCGGCAAGTGCGGATACGGCGAGCACAAACACAGTCAAAACGCGCCCTGGGTTGGCGAGCGAGGCATAGCCGGGAACGGCGTAGAACAAAACAAGGTTGAGCGGCGTCCCCGTAGCGATGAGCAAGGCGAGCAGGGCAAGAATGGTGAAGAAGATTTTGTCCGGATAGTTTGGAAGTGCCCCCCCCGCCCCCAGTTCTGGTGGTGGGGGGGCTCCGAATCGTCGGGTGGAAACCGCGAAAATCGCCAGCAGGAGCGGGAGGATTCCCGTATAGAGCGCCCATTCCGCGTAGTTATTGCCGGACCGCCCGGATGCGTCGCGCAGGTTGCTGTTGTTCCAGTGCAAGCCGTGGTTGGGGTGCCCGTAGAAATCGGGCACGAGAAACGTCACAAAGGAGCGCGGTGGCACCGCCGAACCGTTGTTGGCGTCGTACAGGGCGGTGGTTTTCTCGGTGACGGCGCGGTGCGAGATGCGCGACAATGCAATCGCGGGCAGGACCTGCGGCGCGGCGAAACCGACGGCGAGAATGGTCGCGAGAACGACTCCGCCCAGCCAGCGCGGAACCAGGACGCGACCGGAGCGAAGCACTACGACGCCCCAAAACGCCGCGTACAGTAGCGCGGCAAGCAGGGCGTACAGGGCGATCTGCAGATGTCCGGCAAGGATCAGGGTTCCGGCGACGCCGCCCGCGCCCAGTATCGCCAGTCGCCCGGTGCGGGTGCCCGCCTCCGTATGCGCGACGCGAATCAGCAGCAGAAGCCAGGGAAGCCAGCACGCGACACCGAGGAACGAGGGGAGCGACAGCCAGCAGATGATCGGCGCGGAAAGCGTCCAGGTCGCCGCGCCGAACACACACACACCGCGTCGCAGACCACATGCCCGGAGCAGGACATACAACCCGCCTGCGGCGATAAGGAGATGGATCGCGGAAACGAGACCGAAAATATACCAGATGTACCGGAGGGGGGCGAGGTAGAACAGGACGTGGAGGGGATACAGCGGTGCGGATTGGGAGTTGGCGAGAAGCGGCGTCCCGCCATTCGCGGCGAATTGATGGGCGTTCCACACGGGCAACTGTCCGGCTTGTACCTGCCGCGTGGCTTCGATGCGCCAGGGATAAAACTGCGTGATGCCGTCGAAGCGCAGTACATTCCACGCCGGGGATTCCTCGGTCGGCGGGTGTAGCGATTTCCACGGGGAAAGATAGGACAACAGGTCGGCAGGAACAAACGCTTCGCCCAGCAACAGGGGGCGGTGGAACACGAGGAGCGGCAGAAACAGGAGGGCAAGAAGAGCGAGAAGACGCGAACGCGGCACGGTATCCGTTGCCTTCAACTATAATAGGCGAGATTTTTCTGCGCCTCTTCGTTGGTCGGATCCAGTTTCAGTATGTATTCGAAGATCGCTTTCGCCTTGTCATCGTTGCCGAACATGGCGTGGGTCTTGCCTGCGTCCAGCATGTAGGGGACGCTTTGCGGGGATAGGCGGACTGCCATTTCGAGGTAATAGATGCTCTCATCCATATCCACCTTGAACGAATGGATCAGACCGAGTTCGTGATAAACCTCGGCGTTGCTCGGGTGTGTCTGAAGCAGGGGACGTAACACCGCCAGTGCTTCATCGTATTCGCCGATGACTTTATGCTGTATCGCTTTCTCGAACTCTACCGTCACATCCATACAGATCGTACTACCTCTTTAGCCCCCGGAACTGTTTGAAAGTATAGCACTGTGAGGTTAAAAAATCAACGTGTCGTATAGGTCAGCCCATTTCATCGCGTAACCAAACCTATCGCTGCGGTGTCTAAAGGGTTGTATGAACTTTTTCGATTCCATCCGTCTTGCTCTGGAAGCCCTCAATGCCAACAAACTGCGCTCGTTTCTGACGATGCTCGGGGTGATTATCGGCGTCATGTCGGTCATTATCATGATTTCGATTGTGCAGGGGGCGCGGCAAAAGGTCGTGAAAGACTTCGAAAGCGACGGCGCGAACCTGCTGTTTGCTTTCTATGCCCCGAAACGCGACTCCAACGGGCGGCGCGGCTCGTTCGCCGGGTTGCGTTTGGAGGACATTCGCACTATCGAACGGCGTCTCGGCAGCATCAAGGTGATCGTCCCGAACGCCGACACCGGCGCGAAGTTCGAGAACGGCAAGAAAAACTATAACGGAACCATGGTCGGGGTGACGGAGCGATACCCGGAAGTCAACACGATCAAGATCGCGCAGGGGCGATTCATCGTGGAAGCCGACAGCGCGGATTGGGCGAAGGTGTGTGTCATCGGGGACAAGATCCGCAACGAAATGTTTGGCAAGGGAGCCGATCCGTTGGGAAAACAGATCGTCGTCAACCTGAACGGCGAACGCGTCCCCTATACCGTGGTGGGACTTTTGGAGTATAAGGGGAAGGGCGCGTTCGGGCAACCGTCGGAAGACGAAAAGGTGTACATCCCGCTCGCCTCGTACCAGAAGCGCATGACCGGCACGGAGGAGATCGGCGGCTTGACGGCGCGTGCGGCGGACGGGGTGAACTCCGAAACCGCCGCCGACGAGGTGTTCGCGGTGTTGAAATCGCTCCACCCGGAGAACGCGCAGGATTTTATCGTAGACACGCAGGAAGGCTTGCTGAAGCGACTCGACGGCATCCTGATTGTTTTTCAACTGATTTTGGGCGGTGTCGGCGGGTTATCGCTCCTGGTCGGCGGCATCGGGATCATGAACATCATGCTCGTCTCCGTGACGGAGCGCACCCGCGAGATCGGCATCCGAAAAGCGGTCGGGGCGAAACGCGGCGATATTCTGCTCCAGTTCGTCACGGAAAGCATGACGGTTTCCGGTGTCGGCGGTCTGATCGGGGTCGGACTCGGTTACGGCGTCTCGAAACTGGTCGGCATGGCGGCGGGCGAAAATCTGCCGACGTTCGTTCCCCCGTGGGCGGCACTTTTAGGCTTCGGGTTCGCGGTCGCCATCGGGATGTTCTTCGGCATCTACCCGGCGTTCCGCGCCGCGAAACTCGATCCGATTGACGCGTTGCGGTTCGAGTAAACTTGTGCCTCTCCCCATTCGGGAATGGGGAGAGGCACAATTGCTCCGTCCTGGGCAAGTGTAGTAGAATACCGCAAGAGTAGGAGCAGGCTACATTGCGAACAATGATTGTTGGATCGCCCTATGCGGGGCAGGAAACCCGGAGTTGGGGGAAGCGCGGGCGGTGGAACTGCGCGTGGATTTCGTGCGGGAAAACCGAACCGCCGTTTGTGAGTGCGTACCGCTGTCGGTTCGCCGTGGAGACCGCTCAAACGGTCCGTATCCATGTCACGGCGGACGAACGCTACGAACTTTTCCTGGACGGGGTGCGGGTCGGACGGGGTAGCGAACGCGGCGACGCGCAAAACTGGTTCTTTGAAACGTATGATCTTTTGCTGGAACCGGGGGCGCATACGCTGGTAGCGCGGGTCTGGTCGCTCGGGGGGATGGCGGCGTTCGCGCAGATGACGGTGCAGCCCGGCTTTTTGTTGTCTCCCCAGGAAAGCGGGTGGGACGCGCTCATCGGGACCGGGGTCGCGGCGTGGGAAGCAAAAAACCTGCCCGGCTACACGTTCACCGATCCCATCGCCGCCTGGGGGACCGGCGCGAACCTCCGCGTGGACGGAACCGCTTTCGATTGGGGCTTCGAGCAGGGCGCGGGTGACGGCTGGCAACCGGCGATTGTCGCGGAAAAAGGGGCGGATTTTTACTGGCGCAACGAAATCACCGACGAGGCGTTGCTTCGTCCGGCGGTTCTCCCGGCGATGCGGGAAGAGGCGTTTCGCGCCGGACGCGTGCGGCACGTCGAGGCGGTGTCTACCCCGGAGACGCACGCCGTCTCCGTCCAGGTCGCGAACCACCTCGCCGCGGAAGCCGAAGACTGGCAGAAACTCGTCGCGGGCGATGCCCCGCTGGTCGTTCCCGCCCACACGCGCCGCCGCGTGATCGTTGACCTCGAAAACTACGTTTGCGCGTACCCCGAGGTCACTGTTTCCGGCGGGGCGGGGAGTCTGATCCGCGTCCACTGGCAGGAGGCACTGTATAGCGACCCGCGCAAGTCGGTCAAAGAAAACCGGGACGAGATCGAGGGCAAGTTTTTCGTCACGGTCTGGCACATCAAGGATGGTATCGGGGATTCGTTCCTGCCCGATGGCGGCGACGACCGCCGGTTCGACACGCTCTGGTGGCAGTGCGGTCGCTATGTCGAGATCCTGGTCGAAACGCAGGACACGCCGCTGACCATCCGTCAACTCGTGTTCCGGGAAACGCGCTACCCACTCGAAATGGAGAGCACGTTTGTGGCAAGCGATGCCGCGCTCTCCAAATTGATTCCCCTGACCCTGAGAACGTTGCAAATGTGCTCGCACGAAACGTACATGGACTGCCCGTATTTCGAGCAACTCATGTACATCGGCGACACGCGTCTGCAAGCCCTGATCACCTACGCCATCACCGCCGATGACCGCCTGCCGCGCAAAGCGGTCGAACTCCTGGGCGCGTCGCGGCTGCTGAACGGACTCACGCAATCGCGCTATCCCGGTCGTGTCCGGCAGATCATCCCGCCGTTCTCGCTCTGGTGGGTCGGCATGGTGTACGATTACGCCCTGTGGCGCGGCGACGATGCGTTTGTTCGGGAGTTGATGCCGACGGTGCGCGGCGTTCTCGACCACTTCCTTCGCTTGCGCGACCCGGACGGTTTGATCGCCGGACCGAAAGGTTGGAATGTGCAGGACTGGGTCCCTTCCTGGAAAGACGGTGTCCCGCCCGACGGCTATGACGGCGCGAGTGGTCTTCTGAACTGGCAGTTCGCGTACACGCTCGACCTGGCGGCGAAGCTGGAAACGTGGCTGGGCGAACCCGAACAGGCGGCGCGAAACCGGCGTTTGATCGGGGAACTCCTCCCGCGCATCGAGGGAACGTTCTGGAACCACGACCGGAGACTGTACGCCGACGACAAGGCAGGGCAGTTTTTCTCCGAGCACGTGCAGTGTGTGGCGTTGCTCAGCGGGCTGGTAGATCCGGCGAAACGCGAGCCGCTTTTTGCGAACCTCCTTGCCGCGCCCGACCTCGCCCGCACGACGATCTACTTTTCACACTATCTGTTCGACACGCTGTATCAGCACGGGCGTACGGACATCTTTCTGAAGCGATTGTCGAGCTGGCATGACCTCCGGGCGAACGGTTTGAAAACCACGATAGAGATGCCGGAACCGACGCGCTCGGATTGCCATGCCTGGGGCGCACACCCGCTCTACCATTATTTCGCATCGCTTCTCGGAATCCGACCGGGTGAAATGGGGTTTGCGTCGGTGCGAATCGCGCCGCAATTAGGCACCCTGACATCGGCGAGTGGCCGCATGGCGCATCCCGCCGGCTTTATCGAGGTTGCTCTGGAGCGAAATGCGGACACGGTGACCGCGCAGGTGACACTCCCCGATGGTATCGCGGGTGTGTTCATCTATGGCGGGCAGGAGCTGACCTTGCGCGCCGGTACGCAGTCGGTTACTCTACCGGCGTAGAAGCCGTCCACAACAAAAGGCGGGCATTCCGACTGATGGAATGCCCGCCCTGAAGGTTTCGTATGCGTTATTCGATTCTGCGTGATCTCTCGTCAATCCCTGCTGTCTGTGCTCTCAACTACTCGTGGTATGTATATGCCCCGTACTCGCGAGGTTCAAACATCCCCGGTCGCTGTCAGGAATAAATATCTGCCACATAATCAGGCACATTTCATGCTATGCTGTGTGTTACGCGAAATGACAGCAAGGAAGCGGGTCAGGTTTTCTGGTAAAACCAGGTATATTTATCAGGTAACAGAAGAGCCGTGCCAACGTTCTGCCCCGGCATACAGTGATTTGTGTGCCTAAAATGCGAAACTCAATGAAGATTTGTAGGCAATTGGTGATCAGCGGGATGCTGACCGTCACCACAGTCGGGGGATTCTTTTATCTCGGCAAAAACCGCGCGGAGAGCATAATTACCGGGGTCGACTCGCCGGTAATCACCATCTCGCGGGCAGGTAATCCCATGCGTTACCGGGACCTCAATGGAGAGTACCAGGTGTGCCCCGCCCGAATCACCATAACCGGTTCCGGCTTCGTGTCTGGTGGCGGCGGGGTGATACAGGGGAAAGAAGGAACGGTTCGCGTTTCTCGTTACGCGCTACGCTTCGATGATGTGCCATTTCCGATGAGCGACCTGCCCGAAACGGGTAAAAAAGGCAACCGCCTCTCCGGCACGCTACAGGTACCTGTAGAACTGCTCACGGAGTCGGAAATCAATAAACCCCGTGGCTTTCATGTGTACGACCGAACGGCAGCCCGATTCGTCAAAGTCGCCCCCGAAACCGCCGCTATGGTCCGGTTCAAAATGTCTGAACCCATACCGCGCTAATTTATAGCGGGGTGAAATACCCCATCCCGATGAATTGGTAAAGCCAATGTTGCAAAGTAATCTTGCTGTCTCCTGATATTTGGGTATAATTGAAATATATTCCTCTGTAATGGATTTACCAAAACGGACGTATGAAGATTACCCGAATCGAAACCCATGTTTGTCACGCGAGGATGCGCAACTGGATCTTCGTCCGGGTGCTGACCGATACGCCGGGGCTGTGGGGCTGGGGAGAATCCACGCTGGAGTGGCATACGCGCGCCGTGGTCGGTGCCATCGAGGATCTGGAACCGCTCCTTGTCGGCGAGGACCCCACCCGTGTCGAACACCTCTGGCAGATGATGTACCGCCAGCACTTCTGGCATGGCAACGGCATCGTGCGCGGCACGGCGATCTCGGGGATCGACATCGCGCTCTGGGACATTGTCGGCAAACTGCACGGCGTTCCCTGCCACCAACTCTGGGGCGGTCCGGTGCGCGATTACGTCCGGCTATACGCCCACCTCGGCGGCGGAAAGATGGAGGATTTTTACCAGACGGCACCCGCCGACGCGTCCCGGTTCGCGGAACTGGCACAACAGGCGGTGGCGGAAGGCTACACGGCGTTCAAAACGATGGCGGTCCCGGAAACGATGCCGCTCGAAGGCTTGCAACCGGTCCGCTACGCCGAAAAGTGCGTCGCCGCGATGCGCGAGGCGGTCGGCGATTCCGTCGATATTATGGTGGACTGCCATGCCCGCCCGTCGCCGCGCATGGGACACCTGTTCGCGCACGCGCTGGAACCCTACGGTCTGTACTGGCTGGAAGAACCCTGCTGGCCCGAGACCGCCGAGGATATCGCGCAGATCCAGCGGGCGGTACGCACCCCGATTGCGACCGGGGAACGGCTGGTCGGGATTCACGCGTTCCGCGACCTGCTTGAAAAACGCGCGTGTTCCGTGATCCAGCCGGACATCACGCACTGCGGCGGCTTGTCGGAAGCACGCAAAATAGCGGCACTCGCGGACGCCTACCGGGTCGCCATCGCGCCGCACAACCCGCAGGGACCGGTTTCCACGGCGGCATCGCTGGAGTTCGGGTTTGCGACGCCGGGCTATATCATCTGCGAGTCGGTCCATAATGACGTGCCGTGGCGCACGGATATTTGCACGGAGTCGTTCGCGGTAGAGGAACAAGGGCGACTGGTGCGACCGGGAACCCGCCCCGGTATTGGCATCGAGATCGACACGGAGGAAGTGGCGAAGCATCCGTTCGAGCAGGAGATACCGATGCGCACTTTTTACCGGGACGGTAGCGTGGGGGATTGGTAATGTCTTCCTCGCTTTCTTTTTTGTCCTACGCGGACGGCGCCAACCTTACGTTGGATCGTTGGACCTGCGGTGCTTCTCGTTTGTGTTCCGCTTTGTGGTTCTGGTTCGGTCCTT
>JACMIS010000739.1 GCA_014381035.1 Armatimonadota bacterium | reverse complement strand
TCCACGTTTCGAGTTAGCCCTTGCTGTTTTCCCGCGAATCCGCCGCTTCCGGTTTCCACATGCAATGTTGAAAACGGGAGCGGCGGATTCGCGGGAAAGGATCGAACCAGGAGCACCAAGCAGTAACGAGCACCGCAGGTGAAACCGATCCAACAAAGTGTTGGCGCCGTCCGCGAAGGACAAAAAAGAAAGAAAATAAAAATCAAAGCACAGCGAATTGGAAGCCACGATTGCGTAGACCGGCGAGAATGTCGGGGAGTGCGGCGCGGGTGTCGGCGACGCCCGCGTGGAGGGCGATTACCGCGCCAGGGCGGGTCGCGAACAGGACGCGGCGTGTGATCTCTCGCGGACCGGGGCGGGAATGGTCGTAGGTCGGGACGACCGGGCGGCGGGGCGAGGCTGGGGCAGTGCCATCCGCGGTGCGCAACTCGGTGCTGCCGGGGGGGCGGTAGAGGGTGGGGCGTATGCCCGTGATCTCTTGCAGGAGGCTTGCAGAGCGGGAAAGGCTGGGGCGGCTCGCGTCGTGGTCCCAGGAATGCATTTGCAGGCGGTGCCCTTCGCGGGCGGCGCGGCGGGCGAGACTTGCGCCGGTTCGGTGGGTTAGGTGTTCCGCGATGCAGAAAAAGGTCGCATGGGTATTGTGCTTACGCAGAAGGTCGAGGAGGAGTTCGTCCGGTGAGTGGTTGGTGTCCGGCGCAGGAAGCGTCGGGAAATCGTCGAACGTCAGGTAGATGTCGCCGGACGAGTCGGACGCGAGCGGGGGGCGTTCGGTAGCGAGGCGGCGCAATCGGGACTCCAGTTCGTCGGTACGGATGATCCCCTGACGCGTCCAGTCAATCACTCCCTGCGCGTCTATCACCACGGTCCAGGGGACGGCGCGAAGCCCCAGACTCGCGCTGACCTCGCCGCCGGAATCGAGCAGAACACTTTCCTCCGCGGAACCGCTCGGGAATCGTTCCGCCCAGCGTCCGTCCACGCTGATCGTTCGGTAGCGTATCGGCAGTCCGCTCAAGTGTTGCTGGATGGCGAGAAGGCGGCGACTTTGCTCGCGCCATGTATCGCACCAGAGGGCGCAGAACGACAGCACGGAAACCTGCCCCGGTTGCCAGGTTTGCGGGCGGGTGCCACCAAAGGGAAGCAGAGTGAAGGGCGCGACGCGGTCACCGGGACCGGAAACGCGGACCGGACCTGTTGGCGGCTTCATGGTGTTTTCTCCTTTGGGGTGTCGCGAACATCCAGCACCTGCGCCGCGCTACCGCCGCGGATCGCCGGGCGTCGGATCAACTCGCCGGTCGCGGGCAGTGCCATCAGCGTCCCTTCCGACTCGGAACGCAGGTAGTAGCGGAATGTTACCGGCTCGGAGCTGGTCACGGGCAAATAATGGAGCAGGGCACCGTCGCGCACTTCCTCGCGGGCGTTCCCACCACGCTCGGAATCCACGAACTCAAACCCTGCCGGAAGCGGCTCGATGATCTTCAGAGCGTCCGCCGTTTCGTTGGGCCAGACCACCACGGTGACACGTACCGGCGATCCGGGACGCAGGCGGGTGTCGGGCAGGACTTCGCCCCAGACGCCGTACTCGTTCTGCGACTCGAACCGGCGCAGGACGCGCATCCCGGCGGCGGTCTCGGCTTCCTGAGTGCGGTAGACCAGAGCTTCGGCGGAGATGAACGCTTCCCCCATGGCGCTCTCCAGACGTTTCAACCTGATCGCGTTCGCGCCGTCCTTGAGCAAGTCACGGGGTACGGATGCCGCGAGTGGCGCGAGATTTTCGGTGCCGGGGGCACGTTTCCCCCACGGAACGGCGACGCCATTGACGGTCAACGTGTAACTGTCGGCGGACGGCATCACGGAGCCATCTTGCGTATTGTTCCCCTGTGCACGGCTGTAGAGAAGCAGGGCACGAACGATGTCCGCTTCCTCGGACGAGGTCGCCTCCGGTCTGCCTTCGCCATCGGACGGCAGCAGGAGCCAGCGGGCGAGTTTCGTTTGCGTCGGCGCGTCCTCGCCGAGCGCGACCAGCGTTTCCAGAGCGCGGGCGGTGGTTTCGAGCACTCCCGCCCGTTGTCCCGGTCGCTCTCCTGCGGGAATATAGATGGTCTCCGGTCCTGTAACGCCCTGCGCGAGTATCGCGCGGGTCAGTTTCCGCGCCCGGTCCCGATTTCCGGCTTCCAATAGCCCTTTCGCAAGCACGAGTGTCGCCGCCGGGGACAGGGTACCGGCGTTGCGGTCCGCCACCTCCGCGAGATAGGGCGCGGCTTCCGCAGATAGTGCGGCGAGTGCCGGGGCGAGATAGGCGCGATCCTCCCATAATCCGATCTCGCGGTACAGACTATTCCCCCCGCTGACGCCGCGTTTCAGGAGATTTTCGGGGAACGGCACACTGGCAGGAAGCACTTGCGGGGATCGTTTCAGAGCGGATAGTGCCCGTAGTACCCGCGCCGTGATGCGGGCGTCGGCGGGGGCGTCGTCCCACCAACCCCACGCGCCTTGCGGGGTTTGACCGCGTGATAGTAGCGCGAGGGCGTCGCGCACCGCCGCCGGGTCCGCGGGCGGTGCACCGGGAGTCGCCGCGACTAACAGCAGGTCTGCCGCCCCAAGCGTGCCGTAGTCGCTATTTTTGTACAGTCGGTTCGCATCAGACCGCGCCGTGGCACCCGCTCCCCCGCGCACCGTGACTCGCAGTTCGGTCGCCGGTTCGATGCGTCCGGCGGGCAGATCCAGGGAAAGCGATGTTTCGGCATCACCGGAAACCGCACCGCCGACCCGCACGGTCGCGGCGACGCCGCGTGGTCGCACCGGCACGCTGACACGAACGCGGTCGGACAGTTCGGTAAGGGTTTCGCCCGGCTCGAGGTCGGCGGCGATCAGCGTTCCTTCCAATGTCGCCCGACCGTCCGGCACGGGGATGCTGTCCGCCGACACGCGCCATTCCACCGTCGCCTCGCCTTTTGCCGGGATGGTCACGGACTTCATGGCATTCTCGCCCGGTGCGGGCTGTACACCGGTCGCGGTCAGGGTGACTTTGAACGTCCGCTTTTGCTCGGTCCGGTTGCTGACGGTGCCGATCAGGGTGAGTCGGTCGCCCTGGACGAACTGACGCGGCGTGGCGAGGCGCAACATGACCGGGCGCGATGAATTCACGCGGGATAAGGCACGTCCGACCGCCGTCGAATCCGTGACGCCGAGCGCGGTCGCCCGCCACGCGGTCAGGTTACCGGGCAGTTCCACGGTGGCGACGGCGGTACCGTCGGGACCGGTGACGAGGCGGGCGTTCCAGAACGCCGTGTCGAGGAACCGCTGCCGCACCGGGGCGACGCCGGTCGGCTCGGCGTTCTGATACGCGCCGCCGCTGACCTCTTCCGGCGCGGACGCGGCGGTGTGCGTGTGGTTTTCGCGGAACCCCCAGAACGTCCCGTATATATCCGGCGTTGCGTCGGGGCGGACGGCGAAGATCGCCTCGTCGATCACCGCCAGCGCGACCTCGGCTCCGCCGACCGGCTTCCCTGTTTTCCCGTCGCGTGCCCGGACCGTGTAAATCACGCGGTCGCCGGGGCGATGATCGGGTCGGTCCGGCGTTACGGATAGGTCGAGCCGTCGGGAACGGTCGGGGACCGGGAGCGGAACGGTTGCGGTCAGGAGGCGGACGGCGCGTGTCTTGTTCGCCGGATCACCGTTCATCGCTGCCCACTGCGCCGCCGAAACGTGCGCGTTGGGTGCCATCCCGGCGGTGGCGGGTACTTTCCAGGTGAAGCCGGTCTTTCCCGGCGGAACGACTTTGTAGGCGAACAGCGCGTTGCCCTCGACCGTCAGTAGCACGGAGCGTTCCGGCGTGTTCGCGGTCAAAAACACGGTGACGGTGTCGCCGGGCTGGTACGACGACGCGCCCAGCCG
The DNA here is from genome assembly GCA_014381035.1 of Armatimonadota bacterium. The sequence goes on along the minus strand of JACMIS010000739.1, from coordinate 5,045 downwards.
GAGGCGCACGGTCGGTTCCGGTCGCTCCTTCGGGGTCGGTGTATCAGGCGCGGTGACATAGAACGAGGAAACGGCGACCGCTTTTCGTTTCGCGGAATCAGTGACGGTGGCGCGGATCTCCACCTCGCCCTCTCTCGCGGCGGGAACGTTGGTGGTCGCCTTGCCGCTCGCCGGGACCACGGCGGCAGACTGGCTGAGCGTGCGCCAGGACGACGCTTGCGTCTTCTCATCGTATATCTGTTGCCGTGTGAGGAGCGTCACTCTGCCTGCGACCGGGCGACCGTCCAGGTCGGCGAGGCGCAGTTCCACCGGCACGATCCCGTTGAGCGGTGCGGTGTAGACCTTTGTCCGGATGCCGAGTCGCACCGTTGCGCCGTAGACCGGCACGGAACCACTCGCCGTCACTTCGCGCCGCTGTCCGTCGGTGACGGTGCAGGAGATCGAATACGCGGAGTCTCCGACATCCGTGCGCGTCGGGAACGAAATGCTGGCGCGTCCTTCGGCGTCGGTGGTTATGGTGTTGTCGGCGACCACGTCATCGGCGGCGTAGGTATCACGCGCGTACAGGTTGCCGTCGCCGCTGGCGAACCAGGCGGTTTCGGCGGGATCGCCGCCCCCGAACGCGCCGTAATACGGGCTTGCACTGCGCCGGATCACGTATCGCACTGTGGCACCGGGGAGTGGCGCACCGAAGTAGTAATTGGTTTGAAGAGCAAACTTCCCGGTCTCGCCGGACAGGTACCGCTTCTTTTCCGGCGTGACCGTCGCCAGAAAGTCCGGTTTACGATACTCGGCGACAGTGAATGTCGCGTACACCCGCTGCCCGTCGCCGGTGGTCAGCACCAGCGAATACGGCCCGAGTGCGCCCTGTGCCGGGATCGAAAACGATCCTGCGACCGTTCCCAGCGGACTGGTAGTCTCCTTGGTTTGTTGCTGGACATTGTCGCGACTGTCACGGACTTCGGCGGTCACGGAAGCGTTCGCCTCGGCGATGTAGCCCGTGCCTTTCGTCCGGCGCAGGATCGCCCGGTACGACACGGTCGCGCCGGGGCGATACACCGGTCGGTCGGTTTGCAGATGACTGACCAGTCGGTTATCGGGGTCGGAAAGGGGGAGCGGCAATCCGGCGAGATCGGACTGCCTGCCCGGCACGTTCCGCGCCACGATCACGGTCTGCGAGCCGTCCGGACGCGCCCCCGCCCGATAGATTCCATCTTTATCGGTCCGCCCCTCGGAAACGGTCTTTTTCGCGGCACGGTCCCACACGGTCACCGTCGCCCCGGCGATGGGTACCCCGCTCGCGTGGTCTGTCACCCAGGTCAGGAGGGTTCCCGGTGCCCGTTTGAGCACCACGGCAAGGTTCGTGATATTCACGACCGACCAGGCTTTCTCCCCGCCGCCGCTCGCCACCAGAAGATACGCGCCCGGCGGAAGCACGGGAAGGTTGAACTGCTTGCTACGGTAAATATCCGGTTGTTGCGGCGACGATTTCAGCTTTGGGTCGCCGACGGTCACCGGGAAAACGCGGACCGGCTTGCCGGGTAACACTTCCGGCATTGGCTTAAACTCGCCGTTGTTATCGCTCTCCTCCCGAATACGCAACCATTTCGCGGTGTCCATCCGGTAGACGGAAACCTCGATCCGCGCCAGATTCCGCGTGTTGACATACATGCGAATGTGGGGACCGGGAGCCACATTTCGTTTCGTGGACAGGCGTATCTCGGTCACCGGACGGGTCGGCACCAGAACGTTCGGCGGGTCGGTTGCCGGTGCCGGGTCTGCCGCGACGCCGCTCCGGAAAAATGCGCCCAGTGCCAGAATCATCGCCGCGAGGAAAACAACCGCCGTCGGTCGCGCAAGATTCTTTGCTTTTTTAAAGTTCCACATAGTTAGAATATCCCGGAGTTTGTTCGTCGCGGTCAGCCGCGAAACCGTCGGGCGACGACGCGCCAGAGGCGGCAGGAGGAGTTGTTGGGAACGCCCGCTTTCTGATATGCCCAGCGCAGCCGGGTCGCCGGGTCGCGCCCTTCGTAGGGCAGGACCACGCCGGTGTTGTTCCCGGCTTGTAACGCGATCCCGTCGGCGGAAGTCAGTGTCAGTGCCTCCGCCCGCCCGATAGGCTCCAGCCGTTCGATGACCGTGACTGTCACCAGAAATCGGGACAGATCGGGGGGCGTCAGCGGACGGTAACGCGGGTCGGTGGTCGCGGCAGAGCGTGCGGCGGTCTGCACCTCGGTTCGTAAATTGGCGAAGCGCGGCTGGAGCGTCCCCCGGCACCCGACCACGTTTCCGTTCCGCTCGATGGTAACAAACACGCCCTGCGAAGGCAGGTCACCGAGCGCAGCAACCGGTAAAGCAATTGGCGAGGAACCGGTGACGGCACCGCGCACGGCTTCGCGGGCAAGCGCGAGCAACGCGGCATCCTGCGGCGACAGGGAAGCCGTGTTCTGGGCACGTACTCCGGCAACGACTGCCATTATCGCCAGAAAACAGGCTACGATCAATGCTCTTCGGTGAGAGGTTGTGTTACTGCCACGTGGTTTCATTGGCGACAGTTTAACATATGACTAACGTTGTAGTCAAGCGGGAGAAGGGGATTATTTTCGTGAGCTCCCAGGGGCGGGAGTCCAATCACCGCGTCGTGCTTTCGTGGGTACCGAGGAAAATCGGTCCGTCTCCACATATCAGGCATTCGATTCGGTCCCTGCTATACCGGTTTCTCGAAGCACAGACTGTTTTCGACGCCAGCATACTGCCCGTAGTTGGGAATAATGGCGTAGTCGTTCTTTTTGTAGAGCCCGATTGCTTCCGTTTGTCGTATCCCGGTTTCCAGCACGCACTTCTCGTAACCCAGTTCTGCCGCCCATCGTTCCAACGCGGTCAAAACCTGAGTAGCCACGCCTTTTCCCCTTCCCTCGGGCGACGTATACATCCGCTTGATTTCCATCGTGTCCGGGGCGTATTCTTTTATGGCACCGCACCCTATCGGGTCGCCGTTTTCATACGCGACCACGACATACTTGATTTTGGCGACTTTGTTGAACTGGGCGTAGAAGGAATGGTCCTCCCCATCTTTCTCGGCTAAATAAGCATCGAGATGTTTCACCAGTTCCAGAAAATCCGCGTTGTCCGAATCCGTTCGTATTAGGGTAATCATTTCCGTTTCCCATTGATGACACAGTCATCCTGTAGATCAGCGACTGGCGTCCTGTCTCATTATTTTAGCACAATCCATCATCAGGCGTTTCTCACGGGATAAAACTCATGAGAAATGCCTGGGCGATCCGCGAAACAAAATGTATGTTTTGGCTGGCGTCGCTACCGTAAAATAGCAACATGGCTACGGAGAAGTCACTGGCTATAGCAAAAAAACGTGCCGAACGTGCCGCCGCCGGATATTGCTACACGTGCGGGCGGCTCCGGGAAGCACCGGCGCGGGGTGGGGCGACGCGCAACCAATGCGCCCGTTGTGCCGAGAGAGCGCGGAACCAGACAAAATCGCGACGCGAGGCGCATGTTAACGCCGGTCTTTGCGGTCGGTGCGGAAAACCGAGCGAGCAAAAGAAAGGCGGCACGGGATTTGAGACGCTGTGCCCCGCCTGCTCGAAATACGACCGTGAGTGGCAACAAGCCCGCACCGTCGCGCGAGTCGCCCAAAAACGGTGCACCCGGTGCGGCAAGCCACGCGGACTACGGAAGCAGGGGGGCGCAACCACTACCCGGTGTACCGACTGCGTTGCGGTTCAGGGGGCACTTAATCGCGCCCGACGGTGGAACAAGGTCGAAGCCGACTACTGGGGACCTGCCCCGACCGGCGAACCGAGTTTCGTGGGACGCGCGGCGAAACTGCTCGGGCCGTCCAAACACATCACGTTCGGCATCGACCGCCCGACGATGGAAGCGATCTGGGAACTGAAGCGTCGCTACCGGGAGGCGCACCCCGGTAAAACCAGCAAGTACCACGTCTCGGAAATCATTCGCGAGGCGGTGGCAAAAGCGTTAAAAGGCGACGGACCTGCCATGGAGGCATACCAGCCGTTCTGCCAACGCGGACACCGGTTCACGGTGCAGTTCCCGATGGCACAATACAACGCCATCGTCGCGGTCGCCAAAAAGCGGTTCGATGGCTCCCGCGCCAAGGTCGTGCGTCTCGCGATCCGTCAGGCGGTAATCCCACCGTTTGTGATAGCCACCGGTCCAAAGCGGGTCATCGGCGGGAGACCACGCACGGATTGGGACGATTTATGACACCCATTTCAGTCTTAAAAAGGACCATTTTTTGGGACGCCTTGATTACTTTTGAACGAATATGCTAAATCCCCCATCATTCGGGGAAATACTAACGATTTTCCAACCATTAGCGGACGCATGGAGTAATGCTTTGCCTACATTGTCGCCAGTAACAGTAAAAGACACTGATTTCGCTTTAAAGGTGCTGTGTGGGTACACGCCCATTTCCCTATCAGCAACGATATTATTTTCTTGTGCATAAACACCATATTTTACTCCTGATTGCGCTATCGCAGGAGTAGGTTGGAAGAACGGACGCAACAACATTGCCCAAATGCCGATGACCAGTAGCGTGAGCATGACTTTGGTATAGCGGTCTACGGATTGCATAACGAGTAACTTACCTTCAACATACGAGCGGTGCCAGCCCAACTGCTGACATTCTTTTCTTTCGCTTTCTCCCCTGGCTTTCCTTCACCACGTGTAAAATTTGGCTTAACTTTTGCTAAGGGGCGACTTCCCCTCGCGCCCGCCAGGGTGTCCCCAACTTTCTGCGCTTCGCAAAAACGTTCCAAAAGCGTTCGTTTTTGAGACTGTTAAATCGGCAAAGAAAAGCGGTGGGCAACAACGCGTCTGCCGCTTCCACAAATCACACTTGAAGAGAAAAGCAACTGTCTGAAATGTCAAGATCTAGCGATGCATTAATCGAGCTTTTTTAATCTCTTCGTCCAGACGGAAACCGTTCGCGTCATATTCCATGCCCGCCTTCAGCTTCCTGAGCGCAGACGGGAAAGCCCAGAAATGCCATATCTCCC
>JACMIS010000098.1 GCA_014381035.1 Armatimonadota bacterium | reverse complement strand
CAGATTCAGGCTTCAGGGAAACCGAAATCGCCTCGCGCACCTGGAGCGGTGAAAGGTTGAGGCGGTCCAGCAAGCGGAGTGCGCCTGTGTCCTCGCCGTGCGTCAAGCCGAGTAACAGGTGTTCCGGTTCGACATAAAGTTCGCCCCGGCGCATCGCCTCGACCTGTGCCCATAACATCGCCTTGCGCCCGTTGCGCGTGAACTGAATCGCCATGTACCTTACCCCTTGCCCCTTGCCCGCGTGGGAAGGGGAGTCTGAATGTGTTTCGCGGTTTCGTATTTTACAGCATACTGGCGACTTTGCCCTTTTGACTATGTTTGCCAAATGCTTACAGCCAGTAAGGGCTGTAAGCAGATTGTGGCGAACTACATCGCTGCCAACAACGCATGGTAGCCGATGAACTCGTTCTTCCAATCGCCGTAAACCGCCGTTAGATTACAGGCAGTACAGCGACATCCGACATACAGCCAGCGAACATCATCACTGCCTGCGTAAGGAGCAACACCGACAGCGACCTCGAATGTGTCACTGCGACAGGGGCAAACACGATCTTGCAGTTCTGCTTCTTCCACGTATTCGTCGCCGTCACCCAGAATGAGAGTCGCCTTACATTCGACGCAGGTACGAGCCGCGACGCCAGCACCGTCATCCAACGCCAACTGAAACGCTCGCCCGCCGCACTCGCAAACCGAATCAGCGAAATGCTCGGCAGGGTAGCCGTTCTCCACGCTATATCGAGCGACTACCAGATGAATATCCTCTGGACCGCTACCGTACTCATATTTCCCGCGCGTGACCAGTGCCATCTCGATCCCCCTAACTCGTGGTGACAACCACGTCTGCGATAGATTCTCTAAGTAACGAAACGGCTTCGTCCGCCTGCACATTCGTCAGGATTAGCGGGGGCAGAAGCCGGATCGTCGTGTCGCCGGTCGCGTTGATCACCAGACCGTGTTCGAGTAACGCCTTTTTGACAATCGCCTTCGCCACTGGTTGGTGCAAGCCGATCCCGATCATCAAGCCCATGCCGCGCACTTCGCCGACGAGGTCGGGGAACGTTTCCGCCAGTTCGGCGAGTCGCGCACGCAAATACGCCCCGGTTTCGCGGGCGTTCGCGGTCAGTTCCTCGTCGGCTAAAATATCGAGCACCGCGTTCGCCGCTGTGGTTGCGAACGGGTTTCCGCCGAACGTCGTGCCATGGTCGCCGGGGACGAACGTCGCCGCCGCCGAACCGCGTGCGAGACACGCCCCGATGGGGACGCCGCCGCCCAACCCCTTTGCCAGCGTCATCACGTCCGGCACGATCCCGAACTGCTGGTACGCCCACAACGTCCCGGTGCGCCCGACGCCGGTCTGGACTTCGTCGAAAATCAGCAAGGCATTGTACTTGTCGGCTAACTCGCGTGCCGCCTTCACGTATTCCAGTGTCGCCGGAATGATGCCCCCCTCGCCCTGAATCGGTTCGAGCAGGATCGCCGCCGTGTCGTCGCTCACCGCTTCGCGCAGGGCGTCCACATCGTTAAAAGGCACATACGAAAAGCCACCCGGTAGCGGCGCGAACGCTTCGCTATACTTGGGTTGTCCGGTCGCGGTGACGGTAGCAATCGTACGCCCGTGGAACGAGTTTTTCGCCGTGATAATCCCGGTTTTGCTCTCCCGAATACCCCTCCCGCGTTTTCGGGCGATCTTGAGCGCGGCTTCGTTCGCCTCTGCGCCCGAATTGCAGAAGAACACCCGCTCAAAGTCAGACAGTTCGATCAGTCGCCGCGCCAGACGCGCCTGCGGTTCGGTCAGGTACAGGTTCGAGACATGCAAGAGCGTCGCCGCCTGTCCCTGCAAAGCACGGGTCATATACGGATGGCAATGCCCGACAGAGCAGACGGCGATCCCGGACAGCATGTCCAGATAACGTCGCCCCGAAGCGTCATACAGGTACGCGCCCTCGCCCCGCGTGAACGTTACCCCGAAACGGGCGTACGTCGTCATCACATGGTCGGCGTCCCACTGTTGCGCCTGTGAGTTATCCGTCTGTACTTCGTTAATCGTTGGTGTCATTATTTATTTCCAGAAAGCCGGGTAAGCATCGGGCATATAAATCCGATATATTTCCCTGCAACGTGTAAAAATCCGTGATTGGCGGGGGCGGGGCGGCAAGATTCCACGGGTAATCTATCTCGCCTAGCTCGGGACGGATCGGGAACGCTAATATTTCCCTATCGGTGCTGAATTGGGCATTTACCCCCGGTTTGTTGCCCCGCGCGTCCACGCGAATCCAGCGTTGCTCTTCCGCGAGATAGAGCGTATTGATGGCATGGAGGCAATAGCCGTCTTTGGGATCATCGAACAGCACAAGCCGCTGATAGGCAAGCCCAGAGGGAATACCCATCGCGCGTAGGATTGCCGCCAATAGGTGTGCTTTCGCGTAGCAGATGCCATGCCCTGCCGCGAGCACCTCGGATGCCGTCGCGGTGATTGCTGTAGCACGAATGTCATAGGAATGACGGATAGTGTCACGAACAAACCGGTATGCCACCCCAGGCGAATCGAACCCTTGGGCGACCCGCTCAACATCGGGGTGAATAGAATTTACCCACGCATTCGGGGCAAGGTATGCTTCCATCGGTGCCATTGTTTTCATGTTTGTAGCAACAAGCGGGTTGAAACCCGCGCAACCCCAACCACGCAATCATCAGACCAAAAGTGGTCGGTATCCGGTTTCCGCCGGTTTCACCATCGTGCCGATGCCTGAATCCGTGAACACTTCGATGAGGAGCGAGTGCGCCCGCCGTCCGTCAATGATGTGCGCTCGCGGAACCCCGTCCTCAACTGCCTCGCAACACGCTTCCAGTTTGGGGATCATGCCGGAATCCACGGTGCCGGAACGGATCAACTCGCGGGCGTCTGCTACCGTGGTTTCGGAGATCAGCGAGTCTTTGTCGGCGAAATCCCGGTATAGCCCCTCAACGTCGGTGAGCAGGATCAGTTTCTGTGCCCCCACTGCGACCGCGATAGCCGCCGCCGCCGTGTCCGCGTTCACATTGTACGATTCACCGCCGGAACCGATAGCGACGCTCGACACGACCGGAATATAGCCCGCACCGGCGAGCGTATTCAAAATCTCCGGATTGGTCTTGTTGATCCGCCCGACAAACCCGATATCACCACGGTCTGTTTCGCGCACGGCCTGCAGAAGATTCGCGTCCTTGCCGGAGAGACCGACCGCGAGACCGGCACCGTTCGCCTGTCCGCCTTCCGCGTTCAGAAGCGCGACGATGTTTTTGTTCGTCTTGCCGGTCAGAACCATTTCGACGATTTCCATTGTTTCAGCGTCCGTGACACGCAACCCGTCAACGAACTCGGGTTCCTTGCCCATCTTGCGCATCGCGTCCGACACTTCGGGACCGCCGCCGTGTACCAGGATCGGGTTGATCCCGACATAGCGCATCAGCAGAACGTCGCGGACCACGGCGCGTTTCAACGCGTCGTCGATCATCGCGTTCCCGCCGTACTTGATGACGATGGTCTTCCCGCTAAACGTGCGGATATATGGCAGGGCTTGAACCAGCAACTGCGCTTGTAAGTCAGGGT
>JACMIS010000014.1 GCA_014381035.1 Armatimonadota bacterium | reverse complement strand
CGAACGACCGAAGCGCAGATGGAATTAGTCGAGCATTTAGCCGAACTGCGTACCCGCCTTTTCCGCGCCGCGCTGTACCTGATCGTCGGTATGATTCTGGCGTATAGTTTCTTCGACCCTATTTTCGCTCTCTTCTCGTATCCATTGCAACCGATTCTGGAAAAAACCAGTTCGCAGTATATGTTCACGAGCGTTGTCGATCCTTTCCTGCTCCAGATGCAGGTCTCCTTTATCGCGGGAATCACCATCGCCTTCCCTTTCATCACGCTGGAGTTGTGGGGATTCGTCGAACCTGCTTTGACCCCCGAGGAGCGCAAGCCGATCGCATTCCTCGCGCCGTTCTCGATCTTGCTTTTTCTAGCCGGAATCGCGACCGCGTACGCGTCTCTCCCCGCCTGTTACGGATGGATGGCGGGATTCTTGAACAACATCGACAACGTCGTGTTGAACCAGGACCCCAAGGCGTACATTCTCTTGACGGCGAAAATCATGCTCGCGTTCGGCATCGGGTTCGAACTGCCCGTCGTTCTGTTATTTCTTGCCCGCATCGGGATTATCAACGCGGAACTGATGACCAAATACTGGCGACAAGCCACGGTGGTCATCTTCGTCGCGGCGGCGACACTGACCCCGTCGAACGACCCGCTGACGATGCTGATGATGGCGGTTCCGATGGCTGGTCTGTACCTGCTCTCGATCGGACTAGTCCGCGCCTTCGAACCCAAAGACGGTAAATCCGGGCCACCAATCTCTTCGCTGATCTTGGTCTCCCTCGCCCCGGTGGCGATTCTGGGGGCGGCAAGTTTCTGGCTCTGGAAGACTCAAGCGTTCAACCCGCAACTGCTCAACAAACCAAACATCAAAAAGGTGCAGCAACAGGTCCAGCAAAATAAGGTCGAGGCGAAGCGGTCGATAGACGAGGTGCAGTCCAAGTTCGGCGAGGTGCTGACACGCCTTGACGCGCTGGAGAAAGAAAACGCTGAACTCAAGGCGAGACTGGCGGAAGTGACAGCGCAGCCCCTGCCTGCCCCCACCCCTAACCCGATGAGTCAGGAGCCAACCCAACCCGTGAATCCCGAAGGCGGTCTCCCTACCACCGCACCGAATGGGGCAGAGAACCGGTGATCGTTCAAAACACGCGCGTCGTTTCCGAACAGGGCGTGGTTGATAAGGGCATCGTTATCGAGAACGGGAAATTTAACCTGAACGCCGGGACACCTTCTGCTTTGCCCGGGAGTCCAGTTCTTGGTGCGACCGGGTTGACCCTGTTGCCGGGGTTTATCGACATACATATCCATGGCGGCGGCGGTTCGGACACGATGAATGCCACTCCGGATGCCCTGCGAACAATCTGCCGCACCCACGCCCGGAACGGTACGACCGGACTCCTGCTGACGACGATGACACAAAGCCGGGAGAAGATCACGAACGCACTGACAGCGGCGCGAAACGCATACGAATCCGGAGCGGATTTCTGCCCGGACGGAGCGCGGGTCCTCGGTATCCATTTAGAAGGTCCCTACATTTCGGCTAAGCGACCGGGAGCGCAACCGAAGGAGTTCGTTCGCCCGTATGACGCGGCGGAGTTCGCCGAGTGGCTGGATGTCGCCGGCGCTGCACTCAAACTGATCACGCTCGCCCCGGAGGAGCCGGGCGCGGACAGTCTGATGCGAGTCTGCCGAGAACGCGGCATTGTGGTCTCGTTCGGTCACACAGATGCGTCGGCAGAGCAAACGCGCACCGCGCTTGACATCTTGGGTTACGCGCATGCGACGCATCTTTTTAACGCGATGCCCGCTCTGCATCATCGAAACCCCGGTATTCTCGGGGTCGCGCTTACCGATGACCGAATGCGTTGTGAAATCATTTCCGACGGGCATCACGTCGCGCCGGAAATCGCTCGTCTGGCACTGGCGGCAAAAAATGATAGTAATGTCATTCTGATCACCGATGCGATGGCCGGCGCGGGTGCGCCGGACGGGAGATACGACCTGGGCGGACACGCGGTGGCGGTGGCGAACGGGAAAGCGTTACTTCCTGACGGGACGCTTGCCGGGTCGGTACTGACGATGGCGCAGGCGGTACGCAATGTACGCGAATGGACCGGCGCCGGATGGGAAACATTGGGGCGCATTTCCTCGACGAACGCGGCAAACGCACTGGGGATGATGAACAAGGGCAGGATTGCTACGGACGCCGATGCCGATTTTGTGCTGGTGGATGACTCACTTACCGTTCGTGGGACGTACATCGGAGGGCAGTGTGTTTTTAAGCAATAAACCGTCGGGACGCGCGGCGTTACGATCCGTCGCCGAGAGCAGTTTTCGCCAGCAGTAATGCGAGCAACAATTCTTCCGGGTGTTGCGCTTCCGTTTCGTGGTTCCGGCGCCGCGCCATCGCTCCCAGAACAGCGGCGGCACGGCGCTGTGTTTCCCCGTCCGGAGTCGTGTGCAAGGCGCTCAAACGGGCGACGGAACGTACGGCTTCCCTGTGTGCGCCTTCCGTGTACGCTTCGACAGCCGCGTTAACGGAAGGCGCATCCGTATCAGCACCGGATTTGTGCAAAAGGCGACGGATCTCCTCGGCGAGTTTGTTGACGGTTTGATCCCGCGCCGATTCGTTCAAGCCGACGTAGGGATAAAACGCTTCCTCGCCCAATCCCATTTCTGCCACACCGGCAAGCGTTTGCTTGTAAGCCAACCCGGTCATCTCTGGCCGGTCGAGTGCGGATAACAGTGCCACCGTGCGGGTTTCGTGGAGCGATGCGATATTGGTGTCTGCGCCGTCGCCGCCGAAACGGGACAGGGCGAATGCGAGACGCGACGCGACAGCCGGATCTGTCTCGGTCGCGAGGCGGGAGAGTAGCAATACCGCCGTTTCCGGTGTCGCGCCGGTTTTCGCCACGTCCCGTAGCGCGCGAGCGGCGGCGAAACGAACCCCACGTGGTGCGCCCGGGGCGAGG
>JACMIS010000738.1 GCA_014381035.1 Armatimonadota bacterium | reverse complement strand
CGCCGAAAACGCGGACGAACTGCCGGATGACCGCCGCCGCCCGTTCGAGGAGCGTGTCGCCGACGCCGCCGTGGTGACAGCGGCACTGGCGCAACTACCGGAGCGAGAACGAGTCGCGCTCCTGCTGATCGTTTCCCAACAGTTGACCTACGCGGAGGCGGCTCGCGCTACCGGCGAGCCGGAGGGGACCGTCAAGTGGCGTGTTCACCGCGCCGTGAAAGAAATGAACCGCCTGCTCGCGCCTACGTTCGCGAGCGACACCGACCCGACGATTGCCGAGTACGCCCATGCCAAACCATCTGCCACCGAAGAACACAGTACGCCCCGCCCCGCCCACGCCGCGCCATGACCGCACCGCGTCCCTGACGGCGCTGGAGACGGGCGGATTGAACGCGCTACAACGCCACTTCCTCCTGCGCCATCTCGCGGGTTGCGCCGAATGCCGCGCCGAACGCGAGCGGATCGCTCTCCTGTCGGCGGGGTTGCGTTCGCTTTCGTCTGCCCCCGCCCCTGCCCTGCTACAAGTACCGACGGAGCCCGTACCGGATACTTTCAGGGGACCGTTCTCCCAATTCGGCGGGGCGTTTTCCCTGCCGAAACGGGTCGCCGTTTTCGCCGCCGTACTCGTCCTTTCGGCGGGCGCGGTCTTGACCACCCTGCCCGGCGGACCGGTACGCCCGACGGTCGCGTTCGCCCGCGTGGAGCAGGCGATGGACCGTGTGAAGACGGCGACGTGGAACGAACGGGTTTATTATCCGGACGATAAGGCGGGACGCAAGCCGCATGACGAACGAAGCGTCTGGGTACGCATGGATCTGCCTGCAGTACTATCTAAAGTCGTCCCTCCCGAGGGCGCTACCTCAGCGATATGGTTCCTCACGACGACGCGAGGTGTCCTAGCCTATTCACCGGGCGAGCGCCACTTTTTCCTATGGGAACATTCCCCCAGTAAACCGGGACAGATACTGGGTGCGAGAGAATTACGGAGAAATGTCCGCCGCTCCTTGATGTTTCCCCGTGATAAGAGGGAACAGGGTAGGGACCACGGCGCCGACGTGCTCTTCACATGGCAGCAATCGCCCTGGACAAGTAGGAAAGTGCGCCGGAACGGTGCTGAGGTACTGCGCTTCACGCGATACTCCACCCGCTTCCGCAATGACATTCCCTTGGGGCGAAAGCAGAAGCCGCAGAAGTTCCGGGAAACGGTGTATGCCGACCCCGAAACGTTCCTGCTGGTGCGGCGCGAAGTGGAAAAAACGGACGGCGAACCGGGACGCTCGCTGGAAGTCAGTGACGGCTTCCGCTACAACGTCGCCCTGCCGTCCGGCGACTTCAGAATCACGGCGCCGGTGGGAAAAACGTTACTCCTCAGCGATAGGACGAATACCGGCGTCCGTGCCCCGGTTCCGCCTTCGGACCAGCGCGGCGCGAGAAATGCGGTGCACCTGCTGACCGCCGCCCGGAACCGAAACGACTGGAACGCGTACGCGAACGTTCGCGACTTCGCGTTCGTCCCGCAAAAAAACGTGCTGATAGAATCCTCGCGTGGGCATGTCCCGGCGAAGTATCGCGGCAAGCGCGACCCACGTCTGGCTACGACGGAGTCCGGCTACCGCGCCGAGGTACGGAAAAACTTCCGGCAAGGGACGCCGTACCGTTCCTGGCGTATAGAGGGCATCACACATCTTTCGTACGACGGCACGTATCTTTACACCCGCCGTAGCGCGTCCGACGCGTTCCCGCCGACGACACCGCCGGATGTGTTCGACGTCCGGGCGCGGCTCACGGCGATCACCTCGACGGGAAAGACAGAAACGAAAGGCGCTTTTTTCACGGTGCGCAAGTCCGGGACGACGTTCCGCGTCGCGAACGTCCGGTATTACTACCTGCCGAAAACCGCACCGTCGCCGAAACGCCTGAGGTGACTGGCTTCTACGCGAGCAGATCGCGCAGGGCGGCGTCCAGTTCCCCGAAGCGGTAAGTGAAGCCGAGTTTTTGTAGCACCGTCGGGGCGATGCGCTGGCTGTAGAGCAGGGCGTACGCGAACTCGCCGACCGCCGCTTTCAGCGCGAACTCCGGCACGGGAATCACCGCCGGTTTTTTGTACACGCGCCCGATGGCATGCGACAAATCAGCACTCGTGACCGGGTTCGGCGCGACAGCGTTAAACGCGCCATGGACCGCACTGTTGGTCGCCGACCAGAGGAACATTTCGACCAGGTCGTGCAGGTGTACCCACGGGACCCACTGCTTGCCGTCGCCGAGCGGTCCCCCCAGTCCCCACTTATAAAGCGGGACCGGCGATCCCGGCGGGCGCAGGATGCTTTGCAGCGGTCCGCCGTCGCGCCCGAAGACGATGCCGATGCGCGGAGTGACAACCCGCACACCGGGTAACTCCGAAGCGCGGTTCGCCTCGCGCTCCCACGCGACACAAACCTCCGCCAGAAAGTCATCGCCCGGCGGGTCTGTCTCGGGGATGACATCGTCCCCCCGCCCGCCGTAATACCCGACCGCCGACGCAGAAACGAAAACGCCGCCCGGTTGCGCGTCCACCAGCATCCGTGTGGTCTCCGTGCGCGATTCCAATAAACGCGTCTTATACTCCGGCGTCCAACGCTCACTGGCGACCGATTCCCCGGCGAGATGGAACACGACATCGGCGGCACGCACGGCGTCTTTCCACGCGCCATCGTTGCCGCCCTGCCAGTCCAGACACCGCACCGAGGGTCCGAGCGATTCCCGCGCCCGCACGGCATTGCGCGAAAGCGCGACGACGCTGTGATTCTCCTGCAACAAACGCGCCGTCAAAACCCGCCCGATAAACCCGGTCGCACCGGTGATAACAGTTTTCATGAGGCAAACAGTCTACCCGCAATCCGGAGAAACGTGTTTGCGCGAGGTGCTACCGGATCGCCCCCGGAGATCATGACCCGCGCACGGCTCTCCTACGGTTTCGCCGATGCCGAACCGCTGGTGGATTCGATCTTGCCCTGAATGACCATGACGATGATCTCTTTCACGGTTTCATACGGCGGCGCGGGGTTCGCGGCGGTGGGATCGGTCGGGAGTTTCGGCGCACTCGCCTTGAGAAACGCGAACGTGCGATGCTTCCGACCGCTGTCGTAAAAACCGTCGATGCTGAATAACCGCTCGTTCGCGTTGATGTCACCCAGTTCACGCCCGATAGAGTTAGTAGTCGGGTTGCACTCGAGCGCGATGTGGTAATCCTGAGTACCATCGGGTTTCGTCACGATGAAGTCATAGCGGATCCCGAGTTTCCCGGTCAGCGCGAAATAATCGTAGGCGAAGACGCTTTTCCCGTCCACAATAAATTGGTCGCAACAGAACGAGCTTTGCTTGGTCAACGCCGCATCAGTTTTGCCGCTACGCAGTTTGACGAGAGCGGCACGCTCCTTGTCGCGCCCCGGTTTGTCGCCCATGGCTTGATACGTCTGGATCAGTTTCGCGGACACTTTCGCGACGGTGAACGACGGGTCGTCCCCCGGCTTGCGCGCGAAAATCGTGCGCAACCGTTTCCAGCACTGGACCGACGTGGCATAGTCCCCGTCGAAGAACGATGCCATGCCGCAGTTCCAGAGTGTCGAGGTTTCCTCCGGTAGCACGGCGAGCAATTTTTTATATTCGATCACTGCCCTGGCGTACTGTTTCCGCCCCAATGCCTGATTCCCAGCTTTAAACGCATTCTCCACAACGGTTTCCTGCGCGGCAGTCAGCGCAAGGGGCGTCCCGGCACTATCCTGCGCTAAGACAGGAGAGCAGAGACTCAGCAATACAACACCAACACAAAGGAGGATTCGATTCAACGCATTCACCATAATTTCTTATCGGCTTTTCTTTTTTGTTTTTTCTTTTTGTTTTTGTCCTTCGCGGACGGCGGAAACGCAGTTTCCGCGATTACGTTGCATCGTTGGACCTGCGGTGCTGTGTGGACGTCAGGCTTCGCGCGTTTCGATTCAGCCCTTGCTGTTTTCCCGCGAATTTGCCGT
>JACMIS010000013.1 GCA_014381035.1 Armatimonadota bacterium | reverse complement strand
GGCGGAACGGCGCGAGCAGGCGATCCGGTTCGAGGGCGAGCAAATACTCCCGGTTGGCTTTCACTGCCCCCGTGAACGGACTTTCTAAAAGGCGGATGGACGCCAGCGGGAATAACTCCGCGGCAGGTGTCGGCAGGGATGGCTCCGGTGCGCTAAGTGCCGGGCTAACCGTTAGCCCGACGGCGACCAGTGCCATCGCAACAAAGAAACATTTCTCTACTATCATAAATCTAAAAGTACCTGTTCCACTAAATGCGAGCAAACTTTCACGTCTCTATCTCTGCGGAAACCAGCCAATCCTTACGGCGAACTGCGCGTCGTTTTCGATGCTTTCATCGCGGGACGACCCGCCAGTAGGGAAAGCATCTTTTCCCCGTGCCGCTGCCCTAATTTTCGGTAGCCCGCGGGAGTGAAATGCAAGCGGTCGGGACGGACGGTGCAACCTGCCGACGAAATCACATAGGAATTGGGAATTGTCTTCGGTAAATCGTTGATGATCGTATTCATGCTGGCACAAGCCCCTTTTGATCCACTCCAACGAGTTCGCCTACAAGGAGGGGGACCGCTTCGGGCTTGAGGTTCAAATCCTTGATCAGGTTGTCGTAAACGCCTTTCACCTTGTTCGGCCACTCTTTGTCGTTCGTGTTGGACTCCCCCTGATGCAAGAGAATGCCTTTGATCACGCCCTGTTTTTGAGCTAATTTCGCCATGTCGACCAGACGCTGATAGGGATTTCCACCGTAGGCTGCGACAGTGTTTTTCATCCATGACGGAGCCGTCTCCACATAGGAAGCGTAATGATCCTTATCGAACAGCTCGATTTTACAACCGCCGACGGAGACATTGACGACGCCTACTTTGATGTTCGTCGGGAGATGGGCAACCATTGTTCGCCCAAAGTAGTCGGAGGGACCGATTCCCGTGCCCGGTCGCGCCAACGGAGGCACCGCCGTATACCATTGCCCCTGTGTTCTATCGGCGTCCGGGAAATCGACCGCCGCCAAGACCTGAAAACGCTCATCGACCGGTCCAGTATCTTGCGCTTCGATTCCGGGATAGCCCTCCATATTCGACTGCCCCAAAGACAGAAAAACATAGAAATTCTTATCCTGTGCCAAGGCGTTCCCATTCCAAAAGAGTGATGCGATCAACACAAGGAACATGATTTTCATGGTTACGACCTTTCGTCAACGAAACGCCTGTTGCAGAAAGTAATACAGGTTATTTTTCCACGTCGTCGCATCATGCCCGTGACTATCCACGTTCCACACATGGGGAACGTCCTTCGCTTTCAGGTGCGCGTGCACACCCTGGCTGATTCGTAGTAGCCTATCCTTATCACCGCAGGAGAGCCAGAGCAGTTTCAGCCGTTTTTTTGCGGCGGCGGGGTCCGGCACCAATTCTGCCGGAGGTTTGGTATTCGGAGCTGATGAGAAGCCACCTACCCACGCGAACGTATCCAGGTTCGCTAACCCGAAGTTGAGCGATTGCCCACCTCCCATCGAGAGTCCCGCGATGGCACGGTGTTCTCGATCTCTTTGTACGGAGTAGCGGGACTCGATTGCGGGAACGACATCCTTTAGCAGATCCTGCTCGAAGGCAGCGAACGCCGGTGCGGCGGCGTACACATTTCCCTCGGGTCGGTCATTCTTCTGTGCGCGGCCGTTCGGCATCACGATTATCATCGGCACCGCCTTTCCCTTGGCGAGCAGGTTGTCGAGGAGGAGGTTCGGCGTGGCGAAGCGTTGCCACTCCGTCTCATCGCCGCCGATCCCATGCAAAAGATACAGAACGGGATATTTTTTGTCCGGTGAGTAGCCGGGCGGTGTATACACCTGCATCTTGCGTCGAGTCCCTACCGACTTGGAGTCGTACTCGATCATCTCCAGTTTGCCGTGCGACACCTCCGCACGGTCTGTACTGATGTCGCCCGGAGGCTCCGGATAAACCTGTATGTCGTCCGGGTTTCGGACAATGGGCTGCCCGACTGCTGTTGGTGTACGCGTGGGTATAGCGACAGCCACTTGTGCGCCGCTCGTTTTCATGGGGGGTACACTGATGCCTTCCACTGTTTGCTCGATAGGTCGAATAGTGCCATCCGGGTTGTAATACAGATAGTTCAGGCAGACGCTTCGGCGACCTGTGGCACCGCTTTCCCCGTTGGGGAGCGTTAACGTGGCGTTGTGGTAGAAGAGATAGGACTGCCCCTTGAACTCCGTAATCCCCGGGTGGATCGTATAGCTGTTTTTGGCGAAGCCGGTGAGGATACCGCGATAGGTCCACGGACCAGTGATCTTCGGCGCGGTCGCATAGCAGATTTTCTCCGCCGTGCCCTGATGGGCGAAAGCAGCATAGGTCAGGTAATACATTTCGCCGCGCCTGTGCAACCACGGTCCCTCGGTATAGTTAGGCACGTCGATCTTCTGAATCGGACCATCCAACTCGATCATGTTCGGCTTGAGTTTGGCGAAGTAGCAGTCGCCATTCCCCCAGCAGAGGTAGCTCGCTCCGTCCGTATCGGTGAAGACCGTGGGGTCGATGTCTTCCCACGGCACCTTCGCGTCCGGGGTCATCTGGTTGTAGACAAGGGCTGACCCGCGCGCATCCCGGAACGGTCCGGTCGGTTTGTCCGAGACGGCCACGCCGATGGCCTTTCCTCCGCGTGTGTCATCGTGTTGTACGGTGGCATAGAGGTAAAACTTGCCGTCCTTCTGCGCCACTTGCGCCGCCCAGGCGTCCCGCACCGCCCATTTGAAATCGGTCGGTTTCATGATGGGACCATGGGCTTTCCAAGTCTTCAGATCCTGGGAGGAATAGCAGAGCCACTCCGTCATGTTGAACAGCTCTTTTCCTTTCGCCTGGTCGTGTCCCACATACAGATATACCGTTTCGCCCACAACCAGAGGGGCAGGATCGGCGGTGAACATGTCGCGAAGGATTGGGTTCGCACCGGCCACAGGTTTCTTTGCCGTTTCGTCAGCGCGATTCGCCTGCCCAGGACTGTCCCCACTCAGGGTCGCCGAGGGCGATTCGATGGTTCGCGCTGCAACCTGCGTTGGTCGGATTGCGGCAACGCATAGAGTCCCCATCACCCCGATAAGGGCAATTTTTATCACAATCTCGGTGGGTGACCTTCTCATCCTCAATACCTCTTCCTGAAAAATCGGCGGTGTTCGTTCGGGCATTATCGGATACCGAACCGATAGACCGTGGTCTGTCGGTAGGTCTCCCCCGGTTTCAGCGTTGTCGTAGGAAACGTGGTCCGGTTCGGGGAATCGGGAAAGTGCTGCGCTTCCAGACAGAAGCCGTACCGCTTTCGATAAACCTTGCCACCACTGCCGACGAGCGTCCCATCCAGGAAATTTCCCGAATAGAACTGGATGCCGGGTTCCGTCGTGGAGACAGTAAGGGTCCGTCCGGTGCGCGGGCTATACACATGTGCTGCAATCACGGCACGACCGGGTTGGCGCAGGACAAAGTTATGGTCATACCCTTTCCCGTTTTTCAGCTGTGTATCGTCTTGATTGATACGGGCACCAACCGGAATGGATTTGCGAAAATCGAACGGGGTTCCCGCCACCGAACGCAGCTCGCCCAGCGGAATAGAAGTGGCATCGATGGGCGTAAACTGGTCGGCGTTCACTTGGAGCCGATGATCCAGAATCGTACCGCCACCCGACAGATTGAAATAGGAGTGCTGGGTCAGGTTGACGACGGTATCCGCATCGGTCGCAGCGGAATATTCGATCTTGATCGCGTTATCGTCGGTCAGTGTATAGACTACTTTGGTATCCAGGTTTCCGGGGTAGCCTTCTTCCCCATCCTTGCTCCGGTACGTCAATGTCAGGCTCGGTTTATCTTTGGCAACAGAGGGAGTAGCTTTCCAAAGCACTTGATGGAAACCGATCTCCCCGCCGTGCAAATGGTTCGGCGCATTGTTAGTTGCCAGCGTGTACTCTTTGCCGTTTAGCGTGAACTTTCCCTTGGCGATACGGTTGCCATATCGCCCGATCAGTGCGCCGAAGTACGTGCCGCCC
Source organism: Armatimonadota bacterium (assembly GCA_014381035.1). The sequence goes on along the minus strand of JACMIS010000013.1, from coordinate 795 downwards.
GCGTTCGACAGATACGGCTTGAGTTGGTCATATCCCAGAGTAACCTCGCCGAGTCTGCCCTTGCGGTCGGGAACACGGATGGAGGTGATGACACTGCCAAAGTTGGTGATCTTGACACTCATCCCATGATGATTGGTGAGAGTGTAGAGCGAGACGGGTTGCCCATCTGCCGTTTTACCCCAAACCTTCTGAGTGATCGTACCCGTCGCCGCGTGAGCGATGTGTGTAAACGCGCCAAGGGCGAGAACGCTCAAGAGAGTAGCCCAAACAGTCTTTTTTCTTGGTTGAATCATTTCAGTGAGAAATAGTAGGGTGGTGATGCGGTCAGGATCAGTTGAGACGCGCCTGTACTACCGTTATGGAAGCGGGCGGAAGCGAAATGTGAGACAGATCGGAAAGCGTCACGGTCCTCGGTGCCACGGCATCCGGCTGGTGGAATGTGTTATAGGAACGAACATTTTCCCCAACCAGAACGCGGCAGCGAATATCCGAGACGCTCACGCCACCGAGGTTCAGTGCGACTTCCGCCATCCCATTCAGGCTCGCGTTTACCAGCGACAGAGTCACTATCTCCCCCTGACGCGAAGCAGATCCAGAGACTGCGGGGAGACCATCGGCGGCACTCTCACTCTCGAAATGTGTCGGGAGCAGAATCGCGCCCTGATGTGCCCGATACAGATTGAAAACATGGAACGTCGGTGTTTTGACCACTCGTCCTGCCTCATCCGTCAGCAACATCGCCTGCAGTACATTGACGAGTTGGGCTATATTTGCCATCCCCAGTTTGTCCGCCTG
>JACMIS010000737.1 GCA_014381035.1 Armatimonadota bacterium | reverse complement strand
GCTTCAAGCTTGCGACGGGCGAAGTGGTACTCACAATTTTGGGAGCAAACGCGGAGTGCGGGGTTTGCGTTGCATTTGCGGCAGATCGTTCCCTCTTTGCCGCAGTTGCCGCAAACGACAGACTCCTTTGCGGGGTCACCGCAGAGCGGGCAGAGCGTCCACTGGCTTGTGGGCTTGAGTTCGCGGTCCACAGCAATCCGCCGGTCGAAGACGAAGCACTCCCCTTCAAACTCACCGTCCGGGTAATGCTCCAGATAGTTCAGAATGCCGCCGTCCAGTTGGAAAACATTCTGGTACCCCTCCTGCTTCATGAACACAACGGCTTTTTCGCAACGAATCCCACCCGTGCAGTACATCAAAATCTTTTTATCTTTCGGCAGATCCTGATTTTGTATGAACGCGGGAAAATCCGAGAACTGTTCGAGTTGCAGGTCAATCGTGTTGCGGAACGTGCCGACTTCGGTTTCGTAGGCATTGCGTGTGTCAAGCAGCAGGAAATCATCGCCCGAGGTCAGTGTCTGGTGCCACTCAGCGGGGGAAAGATGATTGGTATCGTGTCCTTCCGGGAAGATGTCGGGGCGGTTCAGAGTCACGATCTCTGCACGCTCTTCCACCTTCAGCCTGTCGAACGGTTGCGAATCACTTCCGCTGATTTTCGGGGCAAGCATACCGATCTCGGGCAAGGATTGGAGGAATGTCAGTAGTTCCTGTGTGGCTACAGGAAGCCCTGCCATAGTCGCATTACAGCCCTCAGTGCCGAGCAAAAACAGCCCACGTAGATCCCGCGCGGTACAAAAGTCATGGATTGCTTCGCGCAAAACGGAAACGTGAGTCGGCTCGATGCGGCAGAATTTATAAAAAGCGATCACCTGAAACATGGCAGGTTTTAGTATATCGCGAGGCACGACGATACAGTTACATCTGAACGACTAAAGGACAAGGGATTCTGAACTTAGAAACAATGTTGAAGCATGGATCGGGGCGTGCCGTGCTGTTTTTACAAGAACGACCAGATACAGTCATCTACCGCAGTGTCATTTGGGGCGCATGTTCCGAGAATTGGAGTTTCGATAGTCAACTGGAAGATGAACGCTCGCCTTACCTGTACGATGTGATCCGTGCGACCAGAGATACCCCGTATTATGTGGGACGTATAAAGGAAGTGCTGGATACGCTCGGTTCGTCCCGCGAACCGGAAAATCTGTTTCCTACACAGTTGATTCGCCTCGCCGCTCTCCTGACACGGCGCGGTGCCGGCGACCTACGCGAACCGATGTACCGTACCGTGGGCACAGTCGCCGAGGAAACGTATGGCATCGCCCACATTGCGGAGAACATTATCGCCCTGGATGGCGTCACGGGCTACTGGCACCTGGTCGAGCACGTTCGACACCATTCCCGGCGCGACGATGACCGGTGGCGGGAGGTTAGCCTGATAGACGAGTTGGCGGAACAGTTCGGAGAAAGCGTAGCCACAGCCGCTTTGAGAGCGTCGGCGCAAAACAACTCCGAGCGAAGCCAGTACCTGCGTGAGATCCAGACAATCCGTAAACGACAAAAATTCAGGGCGAGACTCAAGCGACGGAAAAGCGAGAAAAAGCCACCGCCCCTTGCGGAGGTTCGTGCCTACATATACTCGTCCCCGGAGAAAAAAATACCGAAGCCACAAATGAAGTACATGAACGAAGCGGTACGGAGACGGCTATGGTCCGATTTCAAGCAGGAAAGCGACTGTATGCGTCAACTTCGCTATCTGGGCATCCTGAGAACATACCGTTATGTGCCGTTTCCCGGCGACCCGGAAGTAATAATACCTCTGATCCGGCAGACGGACGATGAACGCTTAGCCTGGCAGGCAGTACGTTTGCTGGTGGACACCAATCATACGACTATTCGTGCCGCCGCGTTGGATCTTATGAAAGAAGAGAAGCGGGTGCCACATGCTATAGAACTGCTGGCATCGAACCCCGGTGACGGCGATGTTCGTTTACTGGAAAGCGTCATTCAGCGGGAGTGGGACGACCGGGCGTTCGAGTTTATCGGTATGGGCATTCGGCAGTATATCCGCAACTCTCCTTCCCCCGGATTCGTCCCGATCCTGCTTCTATGCTACGAAAAGTTGGCATGTTCGTTCTGCCGTGGTCAAATTGTCGAAATGCTTTTGCAACGGGATGCGCTTCCTAATACGATACGGGAAGAGTGTCACTTCGACGCCGACTCCGACACCCGCGCTCTGTTCCGACCAGCTCCGCGCTGAAGCGGACTGGATTGCGGTGTGACTCGTCTCCCTATGACGGTTCGGCGAGAAAGATTTAACCGGGAGTTAATCTTCGCTTAACAAAGTCGGAGTACCATCCACTACAATTACCATGCACTCTGAAACACAACCGAAGATGATGAACCGGCGACAAGCCCTTTTTCTTGGCGGCGGGACGCTGTTACTGCTTGCGGTGGGAAGCGACGCCGAGGTTGCTCTTGCCGCCAAGCCGGTGTTGAGGCTCGGTCTGATCACCGATGTACATTACGCCGATGCCGACACGAAAGGGACCCGCTACTATCGCGAATCTCTGGGGAAAATGCGGGAAGCCGTGACACATCTCAACGGGGAAAAGGTAGATGTCGCGGTCGCGCTGGGCGACCTGATTGATACCCCGAACCCGCCCGATGTTGCCAAAGAGACCGGCTTCCTCAAGATTATCACCGGCGAATTCGGCAAACTGAACGCGCCACGCCATTTCGTGCTCGGGAATCACTGCGTTTCCGGACTGACCAAGGCACAGTTCCTTGCGGGATGCGGGCAATCACGTTCCTATTATTCCTTCGACAAAAACGGCGTTCATTGCGTGGTACTTGATGCGTGCTTCCGCGCTGACGGCACCGCCTACGCACCTGGCGAGTTCAAATGGACGGACACGGAGATTCCGGCGGTCGAACGCGACTGGCTGGAGAAAGACCTACAATCGGCGACAGGCAAGGTATTAGTATTTGTCCACCAGCGACTCGACGCGCCGAAGAACTCCGATTATTTGATTCACAGTGCCCCGGCGGTGCGGACGATCCTGGAAAAATCGGGCAAGGTGCTGGCGGTCTTTCAAGGGCACAGCCACCAAAACGAGTTACAGGTGATCAACACGATCCCATACCTGACAATGGCGGCGATGATCGAAGGGAGCGGACCGGAAAACAGCGGTTACTCTGTACTTGGCGTTCACCCCGACAACTCCCTGACACTCACCGGATTCCGGAAACACGCAGCACATCCATTCGCCGCCCGCAAAGACTCCGCGGATAAATCGGCGCGGGTTAAAGAAAAACGTGAATCTTCTGGCAGGCGCGGCTAACTTTCCGCTATTATGCCTTGAAGGGTCCACATCACACCGGAATGCTTCAGCGTCCGACCAGGGTTCCTTCACCCGAAAGGGACCCGGGGTGCACGGGCCATAGTACCTCGGTGACGTGTTGGTGCGGCGGTCCGGCGCGGTCCAGTACGATCAGCCGGTTGGGACCGCAGATCCGGTATCCGTTGGCACCCATCCAGGCGCTCAGTGCCGCATAAGCACTATATACCTCCGCGATGTCGCCGCGATAAATAGTGGCGGCGGCGCACTCCAGCTCCGGCAAGCTTTTTATCAGGACGCGCCCAGCCCCGGTAGTTCCCTTCGGGACTGGAATCGCTATCTCGGTATCTACCCCCGTTTCCCGGTACTCCGGATCGTGATACAGATAAACATGCTCCGAACCGACCGATAGCCCGTGCCGGTGCAGAAACGGAGTCATTTCCGACCAGAGGGCGATGGTGTCCGTGTAGTTGGGCAAGATAGCGCGGACGGAAGCGACATGGATCGGCTCCACGCGTTTGAGGACGACTTCATAAGGCGACGCGATCTCGCCTTGCCGGTCTATCACCGCGAGACGGGTCTCGACACGCCGCAGACGAGCCTGTCCTTCGTGAATCTGTCGGCACAATTCGGTATGGCGCAGTTTCAACATCCCGACTACCTGTTCCGGCGACAGACCACCCCGCATCAGACGCCGTATCTCCTCCAGCGAGAAACCCAGATCTTTCAGCGCGAGAAGGCGATTCAACTCGGAAAGCTGTTCCAGTGTGTAATAGCGGTAGCCGGAATCGTCGTCGACGTAGACGGGACGGAGCAAACGCAACTTGTCATAGTGACGTAGCATCCGCACCGACACCTGTGATAACCGTGAAAACTCCCCTATTTTCAGCATATACGGCGGTCGTGCGCGCCTCCCTACTGTGCTTTCGACGGGGGCGTCTCAATCACCTGTTTCACCGGTTGTTCCGCTTTCAGTTTCTCCTGGAGCAGTTCGAGGCTACCACCACGGACCACGTTGCCCTCCGGGTCAATAAGTACATCGGTCGGATAGATCGTGATCCCCCACTCTTTTATCGTCGTCTCGGTCACATCCAGAAGAATAGGAAACGGGAGAGCCCGTCCCTTCCAAATGTTCGTCTCCAACGAGCGCAGACGGGGAGTGAGTTCGGCGATTGAGGCGGCGTCTACACAGTGAAAAGCAAGGATCTGGTATCGGTCACGCCATTCCGGGTGGCTGTCATAAAAAGCAACGGCATCCGGCAGAGATTTCTGTACACACGGCGGACACCACCATCCCCAGAAATCAATCAGTACCCATTTGCCTCGATAATCACCGAGCGTTATTTTGGGAGAAATACCGAGTGCCTCCGTCACGGTCAGCGGGGGGGCGGGCTTACCATACAGTCGTGCCAGCGGTCCTTTTTCCAGTCTAAGGGTGCCCAGATCAAGCGAACCTTTACCGCTCTTGACGGTGAAGGGCACTTCGCGACTGACCGTATCCAGCGACGACACCTCTAACGTATAGTCCCCCGGTGGGAGCGGCACACTCCCCGATAGCCCGCTCGGGACAGTTACCGCATGCGGCCCCCCCTTCGGCGCGACCGTGATGTTCAGAAACGGTGCTTTCCCCTCCCAACCCTCGATGCGCAACGTAAACCGCACCGGCGTGAGCGGGCGCAGAGTAAGTGTCACGGGATCCCCCGCCTTGCGAACCACTGTCGCCGCGCCGCGCTTCCCCCCGGCATCGGTCGTGAACAACGAGAGCGGATAGAACAGCGGCCAGTTGTCGATTCCCTCGGCGGGGACGCGGAATCCGCCTTTCGTGTCTGCACGCCATGCGCCATACGGGCTAAACGCGCCCTTCTTTTCGCTGTCCCACAGCCAACCACGGGCGACGGTGACGCCGGGCACCGGTATACCGCCTTCGTTCACGACGCGCCCAACCAGTGCAGGTTTCGGCGGGTCGGCAGCACACGCCTGCGCGGGCAGCCCAGCGAGCAATAACATCGTTATTATAGTCAGTACGTTTCCGAGTTTCATGATTAGGAGTCTACAGTCTCACACAATGTCAGAGTCAAGGGCAGAGGCGATAGGTTTTTGAGTTGTTTACCGCTTAAACCCGGCAGGACCCCCGATACGATTCCGTAAGGTACAATCACATTGTAACTTTTCCACCCATTAGAATGATCCCATCCATTTATGCTCCGCCAATTCTTTTCCTATTATAAACCGCACCGTAATCTCTTTCTGCTCGACTTTTCCTGCGCGGTACTGTCGGGTTTGCTGGAACTGGCATTTCCGCTCGCGATCACGAACTTCGTTGACAAACTATTGCCCAGCCAGAACTGGACGCTGATTCTGAGTGCGTCGGTAGGGCTACTTGCCATTTATCTACTCAATACGGGATTGCAATTCATCGTCAACTATTGGGGACATGTGCTCGGAATCTCCATCGAAACCGAGATGCGTCGCCGGATCTTCGATCATCTGCAGAAACTGCCGTTCCGTTTTTACGACAATCAGAAAACCGGGCATCTGGTGGCTCGCGTGACTAAAGATCTGGAAGATGTCGGCGAGGTCGCACACCACGGACCCGAGGACGCGTTTATCGCCGTGATGACTTTTGTCGGCTCGTTTGTTCTGATGTTCACGATCCATCCGGTTCTGGCATTGATTACCGGACTCGTCGTGCCGCCCATGACCTGGATTTCCACCCGGTACGGTAGCGCGATGACACAGACGATGCGCTCGTTGTTCGGGCGCGTGGGAGATTTCAATGCGCGGATCGAGGAGAATGTGGGCGGGATTCGTGTCGTGCAGGCGTTCGCCAACGAGGAACATGAACGTTCATTATTCGCCCGTGACAACGACAAGTACCGCGAAACGAAGTTAGACGCGTACCGACTGATGTCGAAAAGCATGTCGCTTTCGTATATGACGATGCGCATCGTGCAACTGTTCGTGATGATCGCGGGTGCGTTCTATGTACTGCGTGGCGAGATGACCATCGGTGGATTTATGGGATTTCTGCTCCTCGTGAACGTTTTCTTCCGACCGGTAGAGAAGATAAACGCCGTTCTCGAAACGTATCCGAAAGGCATTGCTGGATTCAAGCGGTATACCGAACTTCTCGAAACCGAACCCGACATCGCCGACGCGCCGGATGCGATAACCGTCGCGCATCTGCGCGGCGACATCCACTTCGAAAAAGTAAGTTTCGGCTACGACGAACACAAGCAAGTCCTGAAAGGGATTGACCTGACGATTCTTCCCGGCGAAACGGTGGCATTCGTGGGTCCGAGTGGCGCGGGCAAAACAACGATATGTTCGCTGGTCCCGCGTTTCTACGAAGTCAGCGACGGGCGCATCACGATAGACGGCACCGACATTCGCAAGATGACGCTGGCGTCGCTCCGGCGCAACATCGGTATCGTCCAGCAGGACGTTTTCCTGTTCGCCGGAACGATCCGGGAAAATATCGCTTACGGCAAACTGGACGCGACGGAGCCGGAAATCCTCGAAGCCGCCCGACGCGCCCGCCTCGACGAAATGATCGCGCAGTTGCCGACCGGACTGGACACGATCATCGGCGAGCGCGGCGTCAAACTATCCGGGGGGCAGAAACAGCGGCTTGCTATCGCGCGGATGTTCCTTAAAAACCCGCCGATTTTGATTCTGGACGAAGCCACGTCCGCACTCGACACTGAAACCGAACGCGCGATACAAGCCTCGCTCGCCGAACTCGCCGTCGGGCGCACGACGCTGGTAATCGCGCACCGCCTGGCGACGATCCAGAACGCCGACCGGATCGTGGTGGTTGACGAAACGGGAGTCGCCGAGCAGGGGCGGCATCAGGAGTTAGTCCGGCGCGGCGGCGTCTATCAGCGATTGCACGACGCGCAGTACGCCGCCGTTTCTGGGAATTAGTGCAGAGGACCCTCACCCCCCTCTCCCTTCGAAGGGAGAGGGAGAGTTGATGCACCGGAGGCAAATCGTATACCGCGTGTCCCCTCTGGCTCGCGGAAACTTCGTTTCCGCTTCTCCCCCTCTCCCT
>JACMIS010000736.1 GCA_014381035.1 Armatimonadota bacterium | reverse complement strand
CTGCTCCGTTTTCCAACCCGGCAGAGACGATACATCTTGCGCGGCGCAGGGGGCACAGACGAACCCCGACGAAAATGTCGCCGTTATGCCGATGCTAATGATGTTCTTCAACGGAATGATTTCCCTTCCTGGATGTTCGAACGGGGCAGCAACAAATCTACCCAGCTATATCACGTGCCGTCAGTCTTTCTTCGTATAGGGAGTGCCGTCCAGATACATCCCGTCTTTCTTACCCTTGCTATCCATGAACATAAAGGCGCGGCGTTGCACGCGCCCGTCGTTGAATTTCATCGTCAGCATATAATCACTGATGGTGTATGTCCCCTGTTTACCGCTCCGACTACTCACCGTCGTTCGAACATCCGAGGTCGGTTCGGCGCTTGAGAATCCCACACTTTGGTCCGTGGTGAACCTGCCGTCGGGCGCGAAGAATATGTCGCTGGAAACGCCGTACGCCGTCCCGCCACCGAGTGCCGTGTTGCCGCCACCGGTGAAACTCGAGAAACGCCCCGACAGCTTCTCGCCCGGCTTCCCGCCGGGGAGCGGTCCAAGCCACTCCACCGTCTCCCACACGCCTTTGCTATCCTGCGCCTGCAGTGCGCCGCCCTGTCGGCGCCATTTGCCCCAGGCATTCGGGCGGGCACGACGTGCGGCGGAAACATCGAAATCGGCCAGGGGAACGTCGTAGTCCTCGTAAAAACTCCCGTCCTTGAACACGACCGTCGGCACGTAGTTCATGAGGACCATGCCGCCGAACCCCATCTGCGCCGCCAAACGCAGGTAAAACCCGACGATCTGCGACGGTTTCGGTCCCGCGCCCGGTCGCGTGTACGCGTCGCTGCCCCGCGATTTCGGGCGGCGCTTTGCCTCGGTAGATTTCGCCACCCGTTGCCCGCCGGTGGTTTTGGTGCTTTTCATCTGCGCCAGCATGATGAAACCGCGGACGGCCTCGGGCAGATGCTTTTTGTAGACCGCCGCCTCCGGGGAGGAAACGATCCGCGCGTAAAGCACCCGCCCGTCGGGGCGTGGGGCGACGAGACCGCCGAGCAGTCGCTGTTCGCCGGAAGACAGCCGCACGGTCCGCACCAGTAGCAGGGCACCGAGACCGGGCACTCCTAACGGCATGACTTTTCCGGCATCCGTCATGGTGCCGAGCGTTTTGACCTCCCGAACTACCCGCGACTCCAGCCATGACGCCTTGTCCGCGCCGCGCAATTCAGAAGGCGGTTCGACAGTAAGGGAAAACGTTTCGCCCGCCGCCAGTCCGGGCGGGGTCAGGACGACGCTTTCCCCGCTACGCTCGAGCTTCCAGCCCGGAGCCACGTCGGCCGACTTCTGCGCGTAGCCGGGTGCGGACAGCGACCCGCTCAATAAGCACACCGCAACGCAAACCGCACGGATCCCAACACCGATGAATTGCTTCGACATGAAAATCTCCCGTAGCATGCCACCACCCGGCGGCGCATCCGTCACAGTTCATTTCTTCAGGTACGGACTGCCGTCCAGATATAGCGAGTCCTTTTCTCCCTTTTCCATAAACGCGAACGCCTTGCGCTCTACGCGCCCATCCCGATATTTGAGGGTCAGGGTGTAACCATCCAACACGTAAGTACCGTCCGTGGCACTCTCGCTCGTTGCTGTCACCTGATCGCTCATCCCACCAGCGAAGCGACCCGCCTTGAACCGCCCGTTCGGCAGGAACGTGATATCGTCCGTCACCACCACCATTGTGCTACCGCCGAGAGCGGTGTTCCCGCCCCCGCTGATGCTGGAATAAAAACCGGTCAACCTCTCCCCCGGTTTCGCCGCCGGGAGCGGACCATAAAAGTCGCCGTCGTCCCAGACGCCCTTGCTGTCCTGTATTTGCATCGT
>JACMIS010000735.1 GCA_014381035.1 Armatimonadota bacterium | reverse complement strand
TCCACGTTTTGCGCTAGGCACTGCTCCCGCACCTGCGTCAGTACATGAACATCGCCGATTCCCGCCTTGCGAATGGCATACCGTTTACCGTTTTCTTCTCTTAAAATCGGTCCGTGATGCGTGGAAACCACGGTCTGGTTGACCGTGCGAATATCGCCGTTGCCATGGCGCACACTGAACGAGTACGTTCGTACGTCGCACGGTCGCGTCTCGCCGTCATATTCATACACGGGCGGTTTCCCGGCGTCCTGCTGCAGGCGCACTTCGTAATAATCGGACAGGTCGGGAGCATTGACGGTGTTTGCCCACGCGATACTCCCGTTGGTGCCCATCGCCATGTACGGCGTGCCGACGAACGCGACCCCGTACATATTCAGTGCACCGCCGCAAACATGTCCCTCGTACCAGCGAAGCGGACCATCAATAGACAGGTGTGGGTCAATGGAGACGATGGCATTACCGAACGCAGTACGCTGCCCCGCAACCGCGAACCCGTTGCTCCCGAACGTCGCCGGGGAACGCTCGAAATGATCCGTGGCGAAATAAAGGTTGTACATCAGTCCCAGCGACGCGACATCGGTCGGCGACACAGCGAACGCCCAGGCGGGACATTTTTCGGGATGGTCCGACTGGAATCGATTAATGCCTTCCACGAACGATTCGATCCCAGCGCGTAACTCGGGGGACAGTTCCCCGTATCGCTTCGCGGCGGTTTCCGGCAGGCGAAACGCGCGGATCGCGATGTCTCGTTCCAGATACCCGGCACCGAGCACGGAAGCCGCCTCGCCCCGGCTCGCCAGATAATGCCCGAGCATCGCCGCCAGTCGGTCCTGCGCCTGTGCGTACCCGAAGCCGTAGAGTGCTCCCGGCTCCGTGTCGGCGAAAACGTGCGGAACGCCGTAAGCGTCGCGGATAATGGTGGCGGTGTGTCCCGATTTCATAAACGCATTGTCGCACGGGGCACGAAAATCGTCAAACGTCGGGGGTTTCACCCACCGGTAAAAGCCTCCGGCTGTGGACGCCCCCCCACCCTGTGGCTTTTCCGGGTGGTTTAAACCCCCGCGAGCTTTCGCCTCACGCGCCAGTGTCTCCCAGCCCGGTTTGAGTTGCCCCTCCCATGTCCGCAGTCCGAGCGACGCGAGAAAACCACGAAACCCCTTGCCGGGAACGGCGTAGTACCGCATCAGCTCCGCCACCTCTTGCGCGGACCGATCCGTCTGCCACGAGAACGACACCATCGGTACCTGAGCCGTGTGTTTGTCCCATGCCGCGAACACCGATTCCACGAACCGAGCTTGCCTCATCTCGTCACTCTTGCAATCTGGCGACGACGGGTACCCGGCTTCCACGAAATGCACCGACTTGCTCGGATAGAGACGAAGAATGCTTTCAAAATCGGCGAGCGGTGCATCGGGCGAGCGCACGGAAAAGTCTGGATGAAGCGGGTAATACGTCACGAATACGGTGTCGCAAACGGCGTTCAACGCTTGTGATTCGCGGCGTATCTTTTTGTCCGTCAAGCCGCTGTGGGAGATAGTCACCCCGACCGGGATACCGGGGCGTTTCGCGTGCACATACTCGCGCATGTCGGCTAAAAACGTCCGGTAGGTTCGCCAACCGTTCGATTCGGCGGACAGAACATCACTGACTTCGTTTCCGATGACCAGTCCGGCAAGTGTCACGTCGGGCATCTCGCCCAAGACACTATCGAGAAATGTTCGAAATCGCGTCCGCATCCGCGTATCGTCCCACGCCGTTTTGGCGAGATCTGCCGGAACCTCGCGCTTTACCGTGTTAATCGGACGCAAAATCAACAGAAGCGGCATTTTCTGCGCGGGATAAAACGAATTGGCGATGCGCGGGAACGGACTGGTGAACTCTCCTGACGCAGTCTCCACGCCGCTCCAATCCAGCGACAGCGGCACCACCCCGACTCCGACATTCCGGGCAAGTGCGAACGCCTTGCCGTAATCCTTGTCGCTCCCCTCCTGCACATGCAGACCGAGACGACGTTTCCCGGCAGAGACGGGTGTAATGAGTGTGGGCGGTTTCATCAGCGAAGTAGGTTCCTTCCATCGCATCGGACAGCCCATTGTGAGGATTGGTTGCAACCGGGTGGATACAGAGATTGTCCGAATAGCATGGAAAAGAAGACCTGCCTAATGTGCGGGTCCGCGAAATGGATGACGGAATTAAAAACCTTTCGGCAATATGACACGGTGCTGTGCGTTGCCCAGGAAACTTTGTTGCAAAGGGCGAAAGGCGTCGGTTGTGTGCGGGCGGAGGCGTGTGGCGAATGTGGCTATGTACAGTATTTTCTGGAAAAGCCGCACGAGGTGTACGAGGAGTGGCGCAAGTACAACGCCTGACGCCTACTTCTCCGGCGCGGGATAGTAAATGTAGGCGTCGCAAGGAGAAGGTTGAGGATTTCGCACAAGGCTTTCATCCTCCGTTACAAACCCTTCTCCCATCACTTTGTGTGAGTTCGCCCACTGCCGAACCTCTTGCACAATATGACAGTGCGGTCCGATCACCGTGATACTCGCGGGTGAAAGAAGGAGCTCATCGGATTGGTTAGTTTCCCTGCTTTCGGGTAAAACCGAGTGAAGCCACAGATAGATGTCCGGCGTGCTTTGACCATCCGGCACGACAAGAAACAAACGCCAATTCCGGTCCTCAAACTGTGCCCAGAATAAACCCGACACCGTCATACCCGCTTGACGTGCCTTTTGTAGCAGTTGCCAGCCGGATGGAAAGAGCGGGGGAGTTGCACCGGTCGAAGTGGACGTCGCACGGGGTTCGACGGACGCGGCGTAATGCCCCCGGCTCCAAACAAACAGTTCGGGCAAGTACATGGTGAACGAATCTTTCGAGCCTTCTGGATTCGAGAAACAAACAGCGAACTGTTTGATCCCGTTGCATCCATGGTAACGGTCCATCGTTACAGCACCGTTACGTGCTCAAAAGAAAACGAGTCTCTTTGAATCCCGCAGCACTCACACATCGTTGACAGGTTGCTGCCGATCTTCCCGACCCACCCGCTAGTATCGGTTGCGCCCCGGCGTCACCAAACCGACGATCATCAAGATGACTCCGATCAGGATCGCCCATCCCGCGAAGTAGCCGACGAATTTAGCCAGAATTATCGCGACATAAGCGACCGCCCCCAGGCTTGCAATCGCCACTCCCAGTTGAAACAGCCCATTTTTTTCTCGTTGCATGAAATTGTTTCCTCTCGCCTATATTGGACACCCCAAACGAACTTCGGTTGCCCCTACTGCCCTATAGCACCGCTGCCAACAGAGCTTGCTGTACGTGAAGCCGGTTTTCCGCCTGATCGAACACCACTGAGAACTTGCCGTCCATCGCTTCGTCGGAGATCTCGTGTCCTCGGTGCGCGGGCAGGCAGTGCATTACGAGCACATCGTCTTTCGCCTCGCGGAGCAGTTCGCCGTTGATCTGGTAGCCCGTGAAATCGCGCATCCGCTTCTCGCTTTCCTGCTCCTGCCCCATCGAAGTCCAAACGTCGGTGTAGAGAATATCGGCGTCATCAGCGGCGGCAAGCGCGTCGTGCGTGATCTCGAAGCGGGTGCCGTGCGCCGCCGCCATCGCTTCGGCTTGCGCGACCATGTCCGAATCCGGTTCGTATCCCGGCGGGCACGCCAGCGTAAAATGTGTCCCCAGACGCGGCGCGAGCAGCATCAACGATTGGGCGACGTTGTTGCCATCGCCGACGAACACCAGTTTCATCCCGGCGGTTTCCGACCGGTGTTCCAGGATCGTGTAAAAGTCGGCGAACGCTTGACACGGATGTTCGCGATCCGTCAGTGCGGAGATCACCGGCACCGTGGAATGTTCGGCGAGTTCGACCACGGTCTGGTGTGCATGTGTCCGTGCGGCGACCGCGTCCACCCAGCGCGACAAGCATTTCGCGACATCACGCGGCGTTTCGCGCGTGCCCAGTCCCACTTCGGTGTGCGCCATATAAACATGTGTTCCACCGAGTCGTGTCATGGCGACCGAGAACGTGGCGCGGGTACGGAGCGACGGCTTCTCGAAGATCATCGCGAGGGTTTTGTTGCGCCCGTTATCGGGGTTGCGCCCCATCTTGATGTCGCGCGTTAGATCGAACAGGGCGCGAATCTCCTCCGTGGTCAAATCGTTTACGGAAAGCACATGCCGCCCCTTGATGAAGCCGGGACGGGCCGGTATTTTCGGCATCTTCGGCGTAGACCCGATGAACGCCGTGCGTACCGGTTCCCCGGCTATCTCAGCCGTTTTCGCGTCTTCGCCCGCCTGAATCAATGCCGCCGCCGCCCGTTCATGATTCAACCCCATAAATTGCAGGGAGATGTAACCGCCCGCGTCCTCGCGGTTGTCAATGCCATTCTCCGCCGAGCGCAGAATCGCCAGAAGCAGATGTTCGGTGCCGACGTAATCATCGCCGGTGACTTCGGTCTCGCGCCGCGCTTGCTCGACGACTTTTTTGGCGACCGGGGAAAGTTGGGACGAAGCGACCCGTGTTCCTGCAGATTCCGGCTTGAGCGAGACCGAGATCGCCTCGCGCACCTGAAGCGGGGAAAGGTTCAAGCGGTCCAGAAGGCGCAACGCGCCCGTATCTTCGCCGTGTGTCAAGCCGAGTAACAGATGTTCCGGCTCGACATAAAGTTCGCCCCGGCGCATCGCCTCGACCTGTGCCCATAACATCGCCTTGCGCCCGTTGCGCGTGAACTGAATCGCCATGTACCTTGCCCCTTGC
>JACMIS010000734.1 GCA_014381035.1 Armatimonadota bacterium | reverse complement strand
GACGCTTCCACCGGAGGATTAAAATCCCCGCCCCCGACTACGCGCTTTTCTCCCGGACCCGGCGCAGAAGCAACGCCCCGGTGATCAGATAGATCACCGTCGAGAGCATCGCCGCCCGCCACCCGAAACCCTTCCCGAACTGTTTATTCAACAGGTCGGCGGGGATGCCGAATGCGGGCGCGACGACCTGGGGGAGCGTCAAACAGGCATGCCAGACCGCCATATATTTTGCGGTGCCGCCTTTGGGGAGCAGGTTGCACGCCATCGCCCAGTCGACTGCCGAGAATGCTCCCCAGCCCAGGCCGAAAACGCCTCCGAGAATCAGCACCCAGAAGAAACTGCTCGTAAAGCAAAAAACCAGCGTGGCGGTCGCCAGAATCGCGCACGAGATATAGATGAGTTGTTTCTTGCTGACTTTGTCGGCGAACATTCCGGCGACGACCGTGCCGACCAGCGCGGAAAACGTCACCGCTATCAGGACCTGTTCGAGTAGCTTATTGGCTTGCGCGGCACGTAACTTATCATCGGCGACCCCGAACAGGATCGTATCCTTCAGGTAATAAAGAATGAACGCCGTCACGGTCGAGTAGCACAAATTGATGAAAAAGCGGGACTTGAGTAGACCGTAAAAGTCCGGGTTCTCGCGTATCTGCCAGTCCGTCATATCCCGGAAGGCGGCGGACAGCGATTTCTGATCCTCCGGCGGGGCGGGGCGGTCCGGCACCAGCGTCACCGTGACGACTAATCCCACCAGAAGCAAGCCTGTAATGAAGTAAATGATGTTCGGCATGCCGAACCGCTCGACTTGCCCGATGGCGAGTGCCCCCCCTAACTGTCCGATGAGGAGCGCGACCCCCATATACGCCGACGCCAGACCGTGCCGCGATGCAGGAACATTGTCCGGTATCAGCGCCTGATACGGCCCCGTCGCCGCGTTGAGGAGAAGTTGGATGCCGAAAAACGAGACGAGCAATAAAGGGAAGTTCCCCGCCAGCGCGAAGCCGACATTGCACGCCGCGCAGCCGAGCGTCGCCCACAGAATGAACGGATGCCGTCGCCCCCATTTCGCCGCACTCCGGTCGGAGAGCGGACCCACCACGATCTGCACCAGCGTTGTCGCGACCGCCCCCAGCATCGAGATGTAAAAAAGGTACGTCCCCTTGCTGGCATCACCGACGATCTGCTCGACGCGCACCGGCAGGAAGTTCGTCAGCATCGCCGTCCAGAACATGTTGATCGGGAACCAGAACAGCGACAGGGCGAGGAGCTGCGCCACCGACAGGTGCGGCTTGTCAGCGGCGGACGGCGAGTCGATGATGTCGGCGGCGGCGGGGGCTACGTGCATAGAGTAAAACTCTTTCGTGGATTCATTCGACAGGCGGTAACAAGTCGCTGACCTTGACGCTATTTTCCGGGGCGGATTCCGGGGCGACGGTCTGCGTTTCGGCAAGCGTAGTCATAGTCCCCCATGTACCTGTTGCCACATCGGGGTTTCGGTATGTGGTAATAGCACGGCGGGGCAGGTCCAGAACCCAGTACTCCGCGATGCCAGAACCGGCATACACGGGAGGTTTCGCCTGTAGGTCTCTGGTCTGCGTCGTGTCTGAAACCTCTATGGCAAGTAAAACATCCGTTCCCAGCGGTTTCCCTTTCATCAACGACTCGCGCAGTACTATCACATCCGGCGCGGGTTGATTTCCCCCTGGAGTCCCTGTGTCGATGCTAGTATCGGAAACGACTCGGCGTTCTTGAAATACCTCGATCCGGTCGAGATAGCGCATTAGTTGTGCGACCGTCTGACTATGGCGCAGGTTCTGTCCCATTTTGCTGTAGATTTTCCCCCCGATCAGTTCGTAACGCCCCTCGATCAGACCGGAGTTTTCCAAGAAGTCCAGCATGACCGTCGTATAGCCGATCTCGCCCGGTTCGTCGGGTATGATTACGACCGGTTCCGTGGGCAGTGTGATATTCTCTCGCACCGGCATAAAATTATTCTCCTAGTTATTCGTCGCCGTCCCCGCGAAGCGAGGCGACCTCTTTCGCGTATTTCGCCAGCACCACCTTGCGCTTGATCTTCAGCGTCGGGGTCAGTTCGCCGCCGTCCACGCTGAACGTCGCGTTCAGCAGGGCGAACTTCTTCACGCGTTCGTAATCGGCGAAGCGGTCTTTACTCAGCCCGTCGATCTCGCCCTTGATCTTCTTATACGTCTGCGGCAGGGCGAGCAGTTCGTCGTCGGTCGCGAACGCGATGTTCTCGCCCTTCGCCCATTCGCCCAGTTTGTCCCGGTTCGGCACGACCAGCGCGGTAACGATGTTCTGCTTGTCGCCGATCAGCACGATCTCGGTCACGAACGGCGACGTTTTCAACACCTGCTCGATGGGTTGCGGCGCGACGTTCTTGCCGTTCGCGAGAACGATGATGTCTTTCTTGCGGTCGGTGATCTTCAGATACCCCTCGTCGTCCAACACCCCGATGTCGCCGGAATGTAGCCAGCCGTCCGCGTC
>JACMIS010000733.1 GCA_014381035.1 Armatimonadota bacterium | reverse complement strand
CCGTTAGGCTAAGGACGCTCCGCGTCCGGGCGGGTATAGGGCGTTTAGCGGTCCCGCGTAACGTCGCGCCCTGGTCGTGTCTTCCCGGGTACCCTCTGGGTGGCGGAGCGTCCTTAGCCGAACGGCTTCCACCGGTGGGTGAAACACCCGGAAATCAGGCGTCGCTTTATCCCGATCTCACCTTATACTACTTCCGCAATCGGTCGGGGTGCCAGGGGGCGTCGCCCTTTGCCCACATCTCTTCCAGCAGACGTTTCTCGCGCAACGTGTCCATCGCTTGCCAGAAACCTTCGTGCCGGAAAACCATCAACTCACCCAAGCCGGTGAGTCGCTCCAGCGGTTCGCGCTCCCAGATCATTTCATAGCCCGAGATGAAGTCCAGCACTTGCGGCTCTAAAACAAAAAAGCCGCCGTTGATCCAGCCCTCACCCGTCTGGGGTTTTTCCGTGAACTCCGAAACCTTGCCCGTTTCGTCGAACAGCAAGCCGCCGAACCGCGCCGGGGGACGCACCGCCGTGAGAGTCGCCATCTTGCCATGGGCGATGTGGAACTCGACCAGAGCGCGGATGTCCACGTCGCCGACACCGTCTCCGTAGGTCAGCATGAACCGCTCGGTACCGATCCAGTCCCGAAGCCGCAACAAACGCCCGCCGGTCTGCGTTGCCAGTCCGGTGTCTACCAGATGGACACGCCAGTCTCGATGCGGTTCGGCTTCGTGTGTGATAACGCTCCCGGTACCAAGGTCGATAGAAAGATTGCTGCGCCGCTCGTAATAGTGCAGGAAGTGATCCTTGATGACCTCGCCCTTGTATCCCAGAGCTACCACGAATTCGTTGAACCCGAACGAACCGTAGATGTGCATGATATGTTCCAGAATGGGACGCTCGCCGATCTCGACCATCGGCTTCGGCTTCAGCGTCGTCTCCTCGGAAAGTCGGGTGCCTAAACCGCCGGCTAAAATAACTGTTTTCATAGATTATCCCTACACTTACAGGTTGGTATCGTCGTCAGGCACGGGAAGGGAACAGGGTTCGGGCGATCCCGATCCAGTTCGCCGGATGCCACGGGCATACTTTCAAACCACGGAGAAAGTAGGAACGCGCCTCATTTTCTTCTTTCGATTGCTTTGCTGTCAGTTCACTTTTCCCGATGAGTGCCCAGGTCCCGCTTGCCGAGCGGCGAAGACGCTCGCGCATCTTCCAGGGGATCCCCGGCTGGCTGACATAATCTTCCAGCATCTCGGCGGTCAGTTGCGTGACTCTGGTCGAGTCCGTGATCTGCGCCCCATGAATCCGGTATTTGAGGTGCGGTTCATGAATATAATAAAACCGCTTCTCCGCGATGGCGGCTTTTATCCAGAGTTCGTAATCGCCCACATGGGACGCCCCATACCCGCCGATTTCGACAAATGCGTCGCGGCGCATGATCGCGCAGTTCAAAAAGATGAGGTTATGCTTGAGCATCGCCTCCAGCGGGTTGGCTACCGGTCCCGTGCCAATGTCGAAGGTCAGTTTGCGCAGATGCACCTCGGACGGTCTCGTATCGTCCCAGTAGTAATAGTTCGTGGCGACGACATCGAACTCGGCATGGGCTTGCGCGGCTTCCACCACCGTTTGCAGAAAGGTCGGCTCCCATATATCATCGTCGCTGAGCAGCGTCCCGTAGGTGCCGCGCAGTTGCGACCATGCCCAGTTCCAGTGTGCGGTCATCGGAAGTGTTTCGGGCGGGGAGACGACGCGCACCCGTTTATCGGACGCGGCGATCTCGTCCAACACTTCCCGCGTGTTGTCGGAGGAGTGGTTGTTGGAGATGACCAACTCGAAATCCCCCCACTGTTGTGCGAGAACACTCTGAATCGTGTCCTGTACCAGCACGGCGCGGTTGCGCGTCGGTACGAGAACGCTAATCAGGGGGGGATCGGTGCGTGTTTCCATGACTATCTCAGAAGTACCCTATTTGACGGCGTCCGCCATGGCGAGCGGCTGCCGGGCGTCGGCGCGGCGGATCAGATGGCGCACCGTGTCTGCCACATACGAAAGGTGAACCTCTTCCAGACCCGGATAGACGCCGAGCCAGAAAGTCTGATTCATCACGATGTCGGTGTTGGTCATGTCGCCGACGACCCGGATGTCCTGCCCGATGTAGGCGGGTTGGCGGAGCAGGTTGCCCGCGAACAAGAGCCGGGTGCCGATTTTCGCCGCTTCCAACCCCTGCACCAGATCGTTGCGGGAGATAGGGCAGTCGGGGCGCACCGTGATCGGAAAACCGAACCAGGACGGATCGCTGTTCGGTGTCGCTTCCGGCAGGATCAGATAATCCGTCATGTCCGCGAGGGCGGCTTTCAGGAACGTGAAGTTTTCGCGCCGCCGGGCGATGAAATGCGGTGCCTTCTTGAGTTGCGAGACGCCGACCGCCGCCTGCATGTCGGACACTTTCAGGTTGTAACCGATATGCGAGTAGGTATATTTATGGTCGTAGCCGCACGGCAGTTCGCCGAGTTGCCAGTCGTATCGTTTATTGCAGGTGTTGTCCTTGCCCGGTTCGCACCAGCAGTCGCGTCCCCAGTCGCGGAAACTTTCCACGGTACGGTTCATGCCCGCGCCGTTGATCAACACGGCACCGCCCTCGCCGGTCGTGATGTGGTGCGCGGGGTAGAAAGACAGCGTCGCGAGGTCCCCGAACGTCCCGCAGTTCTTTCCGTTGTAGGTCGCGCCCAGTGCGTCGCAGGTGTCCTCGATAAGCCACAGGTTGTGCTTCTCGGCGACACGGGTGATCGTGTCGTGGTCGAACGGGTTGCCCAGCGTGTGCGCGAGCATGATGGCTTTTGTTTTGGGACCGATCGCTTCTTCCAGCAACGTGACATCGATATTGTACGTCGGGATGCTCACGTCCAGGAATACCGGGCGAAGACCGTTTTGCAGGACCGGGTTTACTGTGGTCGGGAAGCCGGCCGCGACACCGATCACTTCGTCACCGGGGCGCAGTCGTCGCTCGCCGAAGTTGGGCGAGGTCAGCGAGGAAAGGGCGAGCAGGTTCGCGGAGGAGCCGGAGTTCACCATCAGCGCGGAGCGGGCACCCATAAAGCGGGCGAGTTCTTTTTCAAACTGTCGGGCGAATCGTCCGGCGGTCAGCCAGAAGTCAAGCGAGGAATCCACGAGGTGGCTAACATCTTCTTCATCAAATACCTTGCCGGATACCGGCAGGTAGTCGGTTCCGGGGGTGAGTGTTTTCGCTCCCCATTGCGCCTGGTAATAAGCACGGGTCAGGGTTAATATCTGTTCCCGTAATTCATTGGCATCCGGCATAATTATGTACAACCTTCACTTTCTTTCAACCCGTTTGATTATCACGATAATACTGTATCGTTTGTGTGAGACCATCTTCCAACAACGTTTTCGCCTGCCATCGCAAACGGTTCTGCGCTTCCGACGTATCGGCGACAAAATACTGTGGTTCCGGTCGCGGGGGAGTGCGCTTTCCCCACAGTGCTAAATCCGCCGGGGCTCCGGTGAGACGAAGAATCGTTTCCACGACCGACCGAATCGAATAGGCTCCTTGCGGCCCCGCTCCGAAATGAAAACAGCTACCGATAGGCGCGTTTTTGGCGCGAAACAAGCCGTCAACGAGATCGGCGACGAACAGGTAATCCCGCATCTGCGTTCCCATCGTGAGTTCCATCGCTTCGCCACGCAACGCTTGACGAATGACATAAGGAACAAAACGTCCGGGGTTCTCGCCCGGTCCGTAAACGCTGAAGGGACGGCAGATAACCAGTGGCAACTCCTCTACACGCTCCAGGTATTCCAGAAGGACCGTAGCCGCTGCTTTGGTCGCCCCGTAATAGTTGGTGGAACCGATTTTCGCCGATTCGTCCAGAGGGACCGCCGCCGCACGCAATTCAAAGCCGGAACCGATATGAATAAAACGTTCTACACCGTGGCGGAGCGCGGCGCGTGCCAGACCCAATGTCGCGACGACGTTCACGCCGAACGTCGTATCGCCCCCCTCGACATCGGCACGAACCCCGCCCGCAGCGAGATGATACACCAGGTCAGGGCGAAGTTCGGTGAACACGGACGCCACGGCGTTTTCATCGGCAATATCCGCCTGCCGCACGGTCAACCGTGTCTGATCCTGGGGTAAGCGCCATTTGTTGTTCTCGCCGCTGGTGAGCGCGATCACGGAATAGCCTTCGCTCAAAAAGCGTTGCAACAGGTGCGAGCCGATAAAGCCGGTCGCGCCAGTGATCAAAACAACGGAATCGTGACTCATGATCCTAAGTAGTCGGTGTACCAGTCCAGCGTTTCGCGCAGACCGGCTTCCAGCGTGTATTTCGGTCGCCAGTTCAGTTGTGCTTCTGCTTTGCGCGAATCGAGGTATTGATCCTTGATCTCCGCTTTAGCCGTGCCGAGAATGACCGGGTCTAAATCCTCGCGCTGCATCAACCGTTGCAGTGCGGTAACGATATCTAGCACACTTTGCGGCGTTTCCGGTCCGAAGTTGTACGCCTCACCGGCGACTTCGGGGCGGTCCAGTGCCTCGCCCATCGCCAGATACGCGCTGACCGCATCCAGAACATACACATAATCGCGTTTAAAGGTGCCGTCGCTGCGCAGTACCGGGCGTTGCCCCGACCGCAGGCTACGAATCGTGCCGGGGATGATGCGGCTCCAGTTCAGATCGCCGCCGCCGTAGATATTGCCGCACCGCGCTATCGTCACCGGCAGATCGTAGGTGTGGTGATACGTGTGCGCGAGAAGATCGGTACACGACTTGGAAACGTCGTAGGGGTGCCGACCGAGCGGCGGCATCTCTTCGGTGTAGGGGAGCACGTCGCTATCGCCGTAGGCTTTGTCGTACGAGGCTACCACGACGCGGCGTACCTGCTTTTGGTGCACCCGGCACGCATCGAGGAGGTTGTAGGTGCCGCGAATATTGGCTTCAAAGGTAGGAATCGGGCTGCGGAGCGCGGTTCCGACAATCGTCTGTGCCCCCAAATGAAAAACGGTGTCCACTTCATGTTCGACGATAGCGCGTTCGAGAGCGGAGTAGTCCTCCAACCCACCCGTAACCACACTTACCCGCTTGGCAGTGCCGCTACGGAACAGTTCGGATTGTGGAACGGATCGGTGAGCCGGCCTCGG
>JACMIS010000732.1 GCA_014381035.1 Armatimonadota bacterium | reverse complement strand
GGGTTCTCGCCCTGAATCTCCAGAATGTCGGCGATGCGGGTGAAGCGGCTGGCAATCTCCGTATTAGTCATCACGCGAACATGATACCGCGCCGTTCCCGCTTTTCGTCCCGGTGGATGAAGTTTCCCGCGACGACAGGCCTACTCTACGATAACCCACGCAACGTAGATAGGATCGTCCCCGGTGTTCGCTCTGGGAATCTCGTGATTTGCTCCCGCGCTTGCTCATTCGTGGTCAGTCCCGTCAGTACCAGTACGGTGGGGACGCCCAAACGATTTCCGCAGAGTACATCCGTATCGAGACGGTCGCCGATCATCACGGCTTCTGACGCGCTGACACCAGCGTCGGTCAGGATCGTTTGTAACCCGTGTGTTTCCGGCTTGCCTATCACGAGTGGTACCACGTCGGTGCAGGCTTCCAGTGCGGCGACCACGGCACCGGCACCGGGAGTCGTCTTGCCGCCTTCGACGGGGAACTGTCCGTCCCGATTGGTGGCAATGAATCGTGCGCCGCGGAAGATCGCCTGTTGCCCCCGGAGCAGGGTTTGGTAGTTGAAATCGCGCGCCAGACCGACGACGACATAATCAAAGTCGGCGGTGTCGGCTTCGTCCTCATCTGTTCGGACGACGCGAACCCCGACCCGCGACAGTTCGTCCCGGATTCCCATGCCGCCGACCGCAAGAGCGACCTTGCCGACCGTACCAAAATTTTGCGCGATATACATAGCGGTCGCGGAGGCGGAGGTAACGATCTCTTCCTCGGTGCAAGGCATACCAAGGCGCGTCAGCTTCTCGACATAATCGGACCGCTTTTGGGATGAGTTGTTCGTGAGAAAGTACAGGCGTGCCAGGTACGGCGCGGTCCGCTCCCGAAGTCGGGCGATGGTTTCGGCGGCGCCATCAACGGCATCGGCACCGCGGTATAAGACGCCGTCTAAATCAAAAACATAAACGCGGGGGAGGCTGGTGTTCGTCATGACGCTGGGTTATCATAACACACCGATGGATCACCCGACAAAAGATGCGCGCCGAGTCACGCGAACTCTCGTTTTTCTTCTGGGAATGGTTTGTTTTTGTGCACCACCGGTCCTCTGGGCGGTAGTCCAAATGGTAAAGTGGCAACAACTACAGCACTCGTTGCAATTACAACGATCCGGATTTCCCGTGATGACACTTGTCCTAGTTGACGCCGACCATTTTTTTGAACCCATTATCGGATATGTCCTGGTAGCAGTCGTCGGTATAGGGCTGTTCCTTTTACTCCTTGCGCGCACGCGGGCTAACCGACGCCCGAGGAACGATCAGGTTTTCCTACTGCATGGTGCTAGGCTCCCTGCGTTCATCGCAGCGCGCCGTCGCGAATTTCGCCGGTTTCCAAAGGGGGCGGGTTCGAATCCCGTTGCCCGCGAGTTCGTGCGCCTCGACGGTCGGATACAGGAACCGTAAATCGCACTGCCACCAGCCCGGAGCGGCGAGTGCTTCGAGCGGCGGCGTCTCACCCGTCTGCGCCAGAGCACGAACAAGTCCCGCCAGTTGCGTTTCGCGCAACGAACCGTCCAGGTTTGGCTCCGCGATATCCCAGATTCCGCGCTCATAAACCCTTTCGTGTCGGGTCATCAGGCTATTCCAGTCGTACGCACCGAAAACGGACCACGC
>JACMIS010000731.1 GCA_014381035.1 Armatimonadota bacterium | reverse complement strand
GAGAGAGCGGCGGATTCGCGGGGAAGGACCGAACCAGAACTACCAAGCAGTAAACAACACCGCAGGTGAGACCGATCCAACGTGTGGTTGGCGCCGTCCGCGAAGGACAAAGAAAAGATAACAGGCAGGCAGGGCAAATTGGGTGGTGTGTCGAACATCGTTGATGTGAAACATCGTTATCGGTTCTTTTCTGCCGTATTGGCGGCACTTGTCGTTATGCCATCTGCCCTCGCCCAAACCCCTCCGACCACTATATCGGTCCCACCACCGCCGATTCCCCCGGCACCATACCTACCGTTTCCGCAGTTCGGTCCTCTCCCTCTGGATGAAGCCAACAACGGATTTGGGTTCGCGCAAGTCACCGCCCGTGCTAAAAAATTACAAGCACGCATCCAGTGGATTGACGCCACCGCGAACCTCGACCGTATCAACACCGCAGAGAAAGTCAAGACAGTCGTCGCCTCCATCAAAGGCGCGGGATTCACCTCGATCTGTTTCGAAGCGAAGCCTATCAGTGGCGAAGTGCTATACAACAGCAAAATCGCCCCGAAAATCAAGTCGTTTGCGAAAGCGGGTCAACCGACAAAGACTTTGCCTGCCGATTTCGACCCGCTTGCCGCGATGGCAACCGAATGCAAAGCACAGGGCATCAACCTGATCGTCAACTTCAACGCGTTCGCCGAAGGACACCAACTGTTCGGCACTGGACCCGGCTACGCGAACCCCCAGTGGCAGTCGGTTCTGTACGAGGAGAAGCCGGTGTTGCAAATCCCGTTCGGTTCCATGCCGCTCCCGGTAGCCGTCCGGATCAATGAACTGCCGATACTGGAAAGCGAAATCGCGGTGTATACCGACGCCGCGCGAGTTTCCGCCGATATTCCCAAACGCAACCCGCAAACCGCGTTCGTGCTCGTGGTAGATAAAAGCGGGACCGTGGTCGCGCAAACCCTCGGTACGGCATGGCAATCGCTCTCCGTCGCGATTCCCGAGGGTGGCGCGGCACTCGTGTCGCAATCCACGGGAACGTCCGACACGCTGAAACGGTTCGCTGCCGTCGGGGTGAAACTCTCGTTGCAATCGTCCCCCATCTTCGTCCCGATTGGGCAACGTCCCCGGCGGCAGGTCCCGCTCATGACCAATCCATTCCGGCAGGATGTGCGCGACCGAACGCTGGCGATCCTCTCGGAAGTGGTACGCGGGTATGACATCGGCGGCATCATCTTCGACGACCGTTTGCGCTACGCGGGCTTGGACGGCGATTTCTCACCGGAAGCGAAAGCCGGGTTTGAGACTTACCTCGGGAAACCGGTGCGCTGGCCCGACGACGTGTTGCGCTTCGGCTACCAGTTCCCGACCATGGAACGTACGATGACGCCGGGACAATACTACGACGCGTGGCTCGTATTCCGTGCCCTGAATCTGCGAAACTTTCTCGCCGACACCGTGCGCACCGTGAAGGCCATCAAGCCAAACGTCACGGTCGCCACCTATGTCGGCTCCTGGTACCCCGATTACCCCGATGTCGGT
>JACMIS010000730.1 GCA_014381035.1 Armatimonadota bacterium | reverse complement strand
CCGATCTTGCGGTAGCCGTTCTTCGTCACGAGATCCGCGAGCGGTTGCACATACAGGCTCAGGTCTTCACGTCGTACCAACACCGGCTCATCGAGGCGCGACCCGCGCCGGTCCACGGTGTCCATCATTGTGGCGGCGACGATCAGTTTCATTACGCTTTGCAGGGAGAATCGCTCGCCGCCCCGGACCGTCGCCGATTCGGTCGCGCTTTGCACCCCGATACCGACGCGCCCGTCGAAGCCATCCGCCAATTTCTTTAATTGATATTCCAGTGTCGCCATATCAATGGATAGTCTACCGCTTCGGAGGGGAATGTGCGTTTCGTGTCCGGTGCGAAGCAGACGCGAAACCGGTACAATCGGTTACTAAAATGTCAACTGATCGGATTCGGTTGATTTCGAGGAACAAGCGTACTCTTATGGCGGCACAGAATTTAGAGCAGATTATCTCCCTTTGTAAACGGCGCGGTTTTATTTTCCCCGGCGCGGAAATCTACGGCGGACTACAGGGCACCTATGACTATGGTCCGCTCGGTGTTGAACTCAAAAATAACCTGAAAAAACTGTGGTGGAAGCACAACGTCTACGAACGCGACGACATGGAGGGGATCGAAACCGCTCTGCTCACCAACCGCTATGTCCTGCGCTACTCCGGACACGAGAGCAACTTTACCGACCCACTGATTGACAACAAACTGACCAAGAAGCGGTACCGTTTCGATCATTTGCTCCGCGACCAGACGCCGGAGATGCGCGAGGCGGTCGCGGCGGCGTTCGGGATCGCACAACCGGAAGATCTGGATGCGTTCGTCGCCGCGCTTTTGGCGGACGCAACGAAAACACGGGGGGCATTAAATGCCGCTAAAGTGATCGATCCCGCCGATGGCAAATCGGGTGACTGGACCGAACCGCGTGAATTCAACATGATGTTTAAAACGCAGGTCGGACCGGTCGCCGACGACGAATCGTTCGCCTATTTGCGCCCGGAAACCGCGCAAGGGATGTTCGTCAACTTCAAAAACGTTCTAGACACCACGAACCGGAAACTTCCCTTCGGCATTGCGCAGGTCGGCAAGTCGTTCCGCAACGAAATCACGCCGCGCAATTTTCTGTTCCGGGTGCGCGAATTAGAGCAAATGGAGATCGAGTATTTCGTTTTCCCCGGCGATGACGAGCGCGTTCACGAGGAGTGGATTCAGGACCACATGGATTGGTGGGTGAACGAAGTCGGCTTGAAGCGCGAGAACCTCAAACTGTACGAGCATGTCAAACTGGCGCACTATTCCAAGCGCACGGTAGACATTCTATACAACTTCCCGACGCTCGGTTTCGACGAGTTGGAAGGCATCGCCAACCGCACCGACTGGGATCTGGGGTCGCACTCGCGGTCGCATGACACGATGACGCTTTCCGATAACACCCGTGAGAAGGCGATGAAGAACGAGCACTCTACAGAAAAACTGACCTACTTCGATCACGAGGCGAAGAAACATATCGTCCCGTTCGTGGTCGAACCGGCGGCGGGGGTGGACCGCGGCGTTCTCGCCGCGCTCTGCGAAGCCTACGACGAAGAACTACTGGAAAACGGCGAAACCCGCGTCGTGCTTCGCTTCAAGCCCGCACTCGCGCCGATCAAGGTCGCCGTGTTGCCGCTGGCGAAAAACAAGCCGGAGATCGTCGCGAAGGCGAAAGAGATCAAGCGGATGTTACAAGCGTCCGGCACGATGCGTGCCGTGTATGACGATACCGCCGCCATCGGAAAACTGTACCGTCGTCAGGACGAAGCCGGAACCCCGTTCTGCGTCACGGTGGATTACGACACATTGGGACAAAGCAGGGACGGTTCCACGGAGTTGCTTGACACCGTGACGATCCGTGACCGCGATACCATGGCGCAGGAGCGCGTAAAGATCAGCGAGTTGCTGGCATATGTGCAAAACCGTAT
>JACMIS010000729.1 GCA_014381035.1 Armatimonadota bacterium | reverse complement strand
GAACGCAGGTTCGGGTCGGGCAGTGTCCGACAGATCCGCGCCCCCTGATACAGAACCGTCCCGAAAAATCCCATCAAACAAATCAAACCGAAGACGCCGAGATCGGCGTGGATAGTATTCCACTGCGTTTCGCGGTTGTTGAGCACCTGAACGCCATCACTTCCCCGGATGAACCCCGGACCCTCCGCACCACCTCTCGTGCCACGACGAATACCGATTCCAAACGGACGAACCGCAATCGCTCGCGGAATATATCCCAGACTGTTCCCCCGGTTATTCGCGTAGTTTTCAAGAGGGTTGCCGGTAAACACACTGCCATACCGCCGGGACAACTTCCCTTCCGCCGCAATATCGGCAGTAATAAACGAGACGGTTAACAACGCGGCTAACATAAAGATCATAAAGTAAATGCGAATCGTGTCTTCAAACCGTCGCACCGAAAGTCCCAGCAGGATGGGTATAACAACACACAGGTTTAATATCACCTGACGCACACCGGAAACGGCGAGAGCCATTGCCATCACCGACACCGACAGCAATGCGAGCGTCCTGCGCCACGTCACCATGCGCGGCATGGTCGCGATACACAGGGCAGCCAGCATCGCGAGGCACGATACAATAACATACCCTCCCGTAATCGGCGCGGTAGAGGGCGGTCTATACGCTCCGCCTTCAATCGCTCTTCCCTCACCTACCGTATAGTTGAAGATCGCCATGTTCTGCATACCCGGAACGTGAGAGTCAACCCACTCTTTCCCGAGATAAAACTGCACTACCGCATACGCAGACACCACGAAGCCGGTCACGAGAACTGTGTAAATGAACCCCATCGCTTCCCTGCGATGCTCCAGAGCAAAATACGCGATAAAGAAGAACGCCATCGGTCCGATATACCAGACGATAGCACCGTTCATAGAGTTGATAAAACCGGGAGAGTCCGGGTTCGCGGATTGCAGGAAGCTAAGCGCGATCAGGGCGAGTACCCAAGGGGCGATTCGCGGCAAACCCACCTCTTGACTGCCGGAGGTTCTTTGAAAAAGTGACGGTTTCGCGGGAGTCTTCGTTTTTGCTTCCTTGCGCTCCAATTCGCCCCGTGTTCGGATACGCCATGCCACAAATATCGTCGAAGACAGAATAGGTGCCATGATATACACGACCGGATGGAAGTTGGACGTGTATTTGTACATTCCCTCCAGCGACAGATACACGAAAAACAGGAAGATCGCATTCCACGTATCCACCAGGGCGAGACCGAAGATAGCAAGCACAATCACGGCGAGGGTGGCATAGGTGAAACCCGTTTTCGCGATGATCGAACCCGCGATGATCAGCACGGCAAACAACCCGTATACCAGTGCTCGCTTCAACTCCTTGTTGTCGTTGTACAACGAGCGGAGCACTTTAGGATCGATGGAGATGCCTTTTTTGGGGGCTATCGCCGCGCGGAATGGCTTGATCGGCGCATCCAGTTGAGAAGCGCGAACGGAGTCCTCGGGCGGCACGTTTGGATTGTTGTTCAGGGGAAAAGGAATAGACATGGCGTTTGGTAGCGAAGGGACGCACTCTCGCCTCAAGCGGCGGCAAATGAGCAAGCAGAGTCGATGTAATCGTGTGCTCTCCGCTTGCTCCTGCTGTTTCTCGAACGAGGGACGGCAGCTACCGGAGAAGTAACCAGCGCAGGTTTGCGATGCCACTTATGGTACCGACGCCATCCATCAGATTGAACTTGCGCCCTTTTTTGTACGGTACATACACAATGTCGCCGGGCTTGAGCAGGACATCGTTTGTGTAATCGGCTTTGTTGAACATCGTTTCGACATCCACGATGGTTACGGTTTGCGTTCCGTCCGGATTCTCCCGTATGATCTGTGTCTTCTTGCTTTCCGCGTTCTGGAGCGGGATGTTCGCGTCGGACAACGCTTTGACCAACGACATCGGGCGATCATCCGGAATAACGGTCGCACCCTGTCGTCCGACCGCTCCCACCATGTAGAATATCTTTTTGTTTTCCGGGACCACCAATTTGTCGCCGGGTTGTAAGCGTTGCTCGGGTTCCGTCCCTGCCGTGACTAACTGACGCAGGTCTACCGTGATCTTCTCACCGTTTCGCTCGATGATCACTTCGGAAAGAAGCGCACCCGGTCGGGGACCGCCCGCGCTCTCCAGTGCCTTGCTGATGGTACGATCGCGGGGAATAATGACAAATCCGGGTTTCACTACTTCCCCGCTTACCAACACCTGCGATTTCGACTCCTCGGCGGCATCTACGATCAACAGATCGTTTGGTTCCAGTGGCAGATTCGCCTCGGACTCGACATTGTTATACGCCGTCACCAGATCGACCGGGATCGTTTCGCCGGTTTCATAGCGGATCAGTTTTGCGGTAAAAAGGTCGGTTCGGTCAGAAACCAATCCACCGGAATCGGAGATCGCATCCAGAACCCGCCATCCATCACGCATCACGCGCTTGCCCGTATTCTTAACACCGCTGCCCGTCAGACCGACCTGCCGAACCTGACGCTCCCGCACCGCGACGGAGACTTGCGGACGCACGAACTCTTTACTGAGAAACTTCGTGATGGATATTTCCAACTCACGGAGCGTTTTCCCGGAAACGGAAATCTGCCCCATTTTAGGATAGGAGATCGTGCCATCCGGGAGAACCGTCGCGACGACGCTATATTGCGGGTCATTCAAGCAAGTAATCGCGATGGTGTCTTCACGACTGATCCGATATTCGCCCGCTTTCGCTTTGGCAGATTTCGCCACGCTTGTCGGCGGAGCAACGGTCGCAGTTGTCGCCGCAGGAGCGGTCGCAGACGCCGGGACGGGTACGGTTTCCGGTTTGGAAACATCCTGTGCCCGAGCCATGTTCGCGGCGACAATACTCACACCGATCACCGTGGCAAAACGAAGTATGTTATGTGAATTTCTCATTGTTTGTTTACTCCTCGAATATCCTATGATTCGTCTTTGTCTTCCGGCGTTTCCACGACGGCGGTGTTCTGCCCGCTCTCGATACGCTTGCGATCCTGACGACTCGGAGCATACTCGCCTACAGAGGAGCGTTTCTTGCCAGTCCCGACCGGAGCGTATCCGCCCTTCTTGCCGTTCGGTGCATAAGGCGCGTATCCGCCACCCATGTAGTATTTGCCGTAGTAGTAGTAACCGCCACCGGCACCATCCATCCGGTTGAGCACGGTACCGAGGATATTCGCGTTGCCGCGTGCCAGCATTTCTTTCGCCCGTTTTACCGAGGTTTTCTTCGTATCGCCATAACCGATCACGAGCAACGCGCCATCGGTGCGAGCGGCGAGCACGGTTGCGTCAGCGACCGCGAGCGCGGGCGGTGTGTCGAGTAGAATCACATCTGCGCGGGTTTCTACTTCCGCCAGGAACCGTCCCATAGCGGCGGAGCCAAGCAACTCGGCGGGGTTCGGCGGCGGCGACCCCGCCGGGATCAGGAATACGTTCTCCACCGTAGTCGGGCGCATCACTTCGTCGATCGTATGCGAACCGATCAAAATATCCGTCAGTCCCGGCGAGGCATCTACCTTGAACAGGTGGTGCTGGCTCGGACGGCGCAAGTCGGCGTCCACGATGATTACTTTCTTGCCGTCCATCGCCATCGCCATCGCGAGGTTGGCGCAAGTGGTGGACTTTCCTTCGGCAGGCACCGACGAAGTGACAACCATCGAACGCACGGCATTACCGACCGCGGCGAAGTTGATGTTGGTTCGCAGAGTCCGGTACGATTCCATCAGCGGTGAGAAGGTGGAAATGTCGCGGATCAGTCGCAAACCCTCTTCCTCAATGTTGGGAATGTATCCGAGGCTCGGCAGTTTCAGAACGCGCTCGGCTTCGTCGGCAGAGTTGATACGGTCATCAAACAGTTCCTGAAGCAGTGCGAGACCGAGTCCGAGGAACAAACCGATGATCCCGGCGAAGACGATGTTCTGCACCCGGTTCGGGCTGACCGGTTCCTGCGGAACCTGCGCCCGGTCAATGATCGTGGTCAGTTGCGGACGGGCTTGCATCCGCATTTCCAGGTTGCCGATATATTCCGAGGAGGACGCGAACGTTGCGGCGGCACCCTCTTTTTTTCGGGTCAACTCGTTGTAGCGTTGCTCCCAGTTGGGCAGTTCGGCGATCCGTTTCTTCGCTGTACCCATCGCGGTCGCGGCATCAATCAACCGTCGGGAAAGAACCACGGACTCGGTATTCAATCCGAGCAGACTATCGCGCAGGTTGATGTAAACCGGGTTATTGGCTTCGGTGCGCTTGAAAAAGGTGGATTCGGCTTGAGCAAGACGGGTTCGCAGATTTTCGATCTCAATATCCACCCGTTTGATCCGGTCACTGGTCGGCGTGTACTCATCCAGCATGACTGTGCGCTCGGTGAGGCGGTCGTCCAGACGCGTTTGCAACGTCTGCACCTGAGCGTCGGCTCTGGAAGAAACGGTATTGGACAGGGTCGGCTGAACGGATGCCATGTTGCTTCGTGTGGAAGCGATCCGGGTTTGAAGAGCCGCGAGCTCGGCATTCAATTCACTGTACTGCTTGTTGGCGGAGTCATACGCGATAGCGGCGGACTCGCGGCTCTGCGCCAGTTCGACCACGTTGTACTGTCGCTTAAAAGCGGCGATCTGTTTGTCGGCGGTGTCTACCGTGTTCTTGGCGTCCTCACGCTGCGCTTTGGCGAAGTTCAGGGCTTTGGTCAGGTCCCCATAGCGGCGATCCTGCATGTCATCGCGATAGGTTTCGAGCAGGGTATTGGTCGCATCCGCAGCCAGGTTTTGGTCCGAGCTTTCGGCACTCACCTGAATGATCTGCGTTCCCGGCACCGCCTGAACACTGAAAGAAGGCAAGCCACCCTTTACTTTGTCGGACACCTTGCGGAGAATGTCGGGAGTTTGCAACAGTTCTACCTGCGTGTCCGTGTTGTAACTGCCGCTGATTTTGAACAGTTCGTTCAGGGGGTCGGAGCTGTTGTTGAGACTGATGCCGCTGGAGGTGGGCTCGATCAGAAGGCGGGCAGAGGCGCGGTAGACATTGCTTTGGAACGCGGTCCAGATTATACCCACGATCAGCACAAACAAAAACGCTTGCAAGATGATAGCGCGGCGGCGGCGTAGGATGTCGCCATACTCGCGCAAACTGATAGAGGGGGCTTCGTTTAGGTCTAAGGATTGTTCATTCATCGGCGGTATCTCGATTGTGGTGGTTGTTAGGAGAAGTAAAATAGGGTAAGCAATTTCGCGTCGCTTCTGACTTCTCCTTTGTTGGGAAGCACGTGTGTCAACCCGCGTTGTCCACGGAGGTGCTTCGTGCCATCATCTTCCTTCCGGTGTTTTGACTGCGATCTATCTCTCGTCCGGTTGGCATATTTGTTTTTTCAAACGTTCGAGTAGATAAGCATGTCTGCTGAGACAATTGCTTTCCAGCTTTCCTGTCGGGAGAGTAGATCAGGAAGCCGAAACAATCACTTTAATTTTTTGTAGCGCAGTGTTGTAGGTAAGGTCTGGATTTAGACACTGTAGCGGTTCAAGAGTAGTCTCGCGTTGGCGATCCGCCTTCATTCGGGTGCATTATACAGTATGTTCTATTTGTTTCGCACGCATAAAACGACAATTGTCGTCAGTGGGATATTTCACACTGTGCGACGCAAAGGGTCCGTAGCGAGTGACGCAGTCGGGATCTCTGCGCTCACCACTAATATGCTCCGTCGGCTTTGAGCACCGCGGGAATAAGGCGTAGCAAAATCCAGGAGTCGGTTCGCGCCGAGCGGTTGCGAATGTAAAGCAGGTCGTAGGCGACCCATTGATCGAAACTCAGGTTCGACCGCCCGAGGACTTCGCGCAAGCAAAGAAGACCGGGGTCGACATTCTGTCGCTCAAAATGCCAGTCCTCGTACAACGCGACCTCACGGGGAAGATGGGGGCGCGGACCGACCAGAGTCATCTCACCACGCAACACATTGATTAACTGCGGTAATTCATCCAGACTTGTTTTTCGCAGGATGCGCCCGCACCGCGTCACACGGGGGTCGTTCTTGATCTTGAACACGGGACCCTCGGCTTCGTTCTGTGCGGCGAGATTGTCCTTGAGGGCATCCGCGTTTTTGACCATGCTACGAAATTTGTAGAATCGGAAGTGTCTGCCATTTCGCCCGACACGGGTCTGGTAATACAGCACCGGTCCGCGATCCTCAAGAGCAACCAGAAGCCCGATCACGACCAACACCGGAAACAGAATTGTCAGCAGTAAAGAAGAAATAGCAACATCGATGCATCGCTTTATCACAAAGTAAGCGGGGGAGGGAGGTGTCGCATCGCCGGATGCGTCCGTTTTCAAAAACGCAGGCAAAGCGGTGGCTTGCGCACGAGCGGCGGTCACCTGCTCCGTAATTATCTGTGTTACGGCTTCGCAGGAAACATGATGCACGCCCCCGCCACTACTGAAACCGATGTCATCCGGAAGTACAGGCGTGGTTCGGCGTGAAATTTGAGTGGTGTTCCAGTGTAGAACGGCGGAAGCGGAACCGCCATCGGCGGCGAAACTCTCGCCTGAATTTTGTTCGTCCGTCAACGCTTTGGTCCCCTGCTTTTGCTTGCCTCGCACTGTGATCATAGAGTGTCGCGCATACACGCGCTTGGCTATGTTTCTGGCTATTGGGTGTGACGCATATCTCGACGGTGAAAAAAGAGTGCGTCGTTCAGGATCGGCATTTTAATTTTTCTCTATGTTGCCGATTTCCTGCGCAAGCATTCTCCCCCCGGTTCTCCGAAACGAAACCTTTTTTCTATGTCTCGCTGGACGATTTCTGTCGCGAAATATAATGGTGCTGGTTTCGGCGGGTGGGAAGGAGGTTATGTGCGAACACCCCAACAAGGATAACCGAAAATAATCGATTTGGAAAGAGATATAGACAAATCCGCGTGTTAAATTTGTCACACTGCCAATTGTCATGCAGAAGAAGAAACGTTGATAGGTCCGCAAAGCACACATACAGCAAGATAGACGCTCATCTGACCGGCATTAGCCGCTGTTGTTTTCTGACACGGCTTGCGAAAGACGTGCCGCGCGGTTGCGCAAAGCGGCTTTGATGGCGGCAGCTCCTACCGAGCGGGTCAGATTCGCCGAAGTCGGCGAATCGGGATTCGGTGCCGGTGGCTCGGGAGGCATACTATTCTGCGTGATGATCGTTTGACGCTTCGGGAGCGACGCCGCGACATCGGACACCGGATTCGGGGTGACCGGGACAGACGGGGGTTCGCCGGTTATTTCGGATTCCGTCGGGGATGGGATAGCGAGCGGGGTAGCAGTACGCGGGGCGATGCGGCGTGTTTTCGTTGCGCCTGTCCCTCCCTCGGCGTCTTTTGTTTTCTCGGTCGTTGTCGACGCTGTGTCACCGTCACGCTGCTTCTGTGCCTGAACGATCACTTCGCCGAGAAGACCGAATAGTTTCTTATCGCCGCCGCCCAATGCCACGGTTTGCCGGAGGGCGGACTCGGCCTTCAGGAAATCGCCCCGCTTCAAATACAGGTCCGCGATCTTCCGGGTGCTTTCGGCGTCCGGTGGCGACAACGCGAGGTATTGCTCCCATGCTGCCTCCGCATCGGCGAATCTTCCCTGCTCTTCATGCAAAAGGGCGAGTCGCTTGTGTCCCTCGGGATTGCTCGCATCCAGCGCGAGGGCTTTCCCATACAATTGTTCGGCGCGTTTCGCCCCGGTTTCTTCGTAGCGCAGACTCAGTTTCGCCATCTGTAAGAGAGTCGGGGCATGATCCGGGTCTAACTCGCTCAGGATCTTCTCGAACACCTGCACCGCTTCCTCGCGCTTCGCGGTGGTGAGAAGAACTTCCCCGAGCGCGAAATGCGCCCCGATGTGTGTTGTGCCGCCGGGCAACGCAACCGATTTTTTCAGGAACCGGACCGCACCGGCTTCGTCGCTCCGTTCCTGCAGGGCGATCCCGGTCTCGTACTGCGCCTCGAAATCATCGGGAAGAAGCTTTGCCGCTTCCTTGTATAGTTTGATTGCGTCAAGGACTTCGCCACGCCCGCGCAGTTCGCGTGCTAATCGCAGACGCACTTGCCCGTTTTTCGGGTCGGCTTTCGCGGCTTTCTCCCACAGGGCGACGGCGACATCGCCCCCCTGTCCATCGCGCGAGTACGCTTCGGCGAGCGCGTCGGCGATCTCGGTATCTTCCGCAACGCCCGCACGGTACATCTCCTCCCAGAGGCGCACGGCCTGCGGTCGCTTGGCATCATTGCTGGCGACCCCCGCTTTGGCATAGGCAGTGGCAAGGGCGCGGCGCACGGGTTCGTTCGCTTTCCCCAGTTCCACAACTTTCTCATAAGCAGGAATCGCCGACGCTTCCGTGACGTTCGCTTGCGCGAGGGCGCGAGCATACAAAACGGCAAGGAGGGGGTCATCCGGGTAAGCGTCCGTCACCCTCTTGTACAGGGAACGCGCATAAGCATCGGTGCGCCCCTGGTGTCCCCATGCCAGCGCGAGGGTGCGCTCCATCGCCCCCCAATCCCTGCGTTGTTGCTCGACAAGGGGCGCGAAGCCGGACGATTGCGTCAGCACCACATTCTCCAGGCGGCGTGCGAGATCGGAGTCACCGGAAACCTGCTCATGCGCTCCGTCCCGAGTATAGCTATAAAGATATGCCAGTTCCAAAAGCGAGTCGGTCGGGTCAATAGACGCGGCACTTTGCAGTATCTCACGCGTGTCCTCATCCACCCGCCCGACCGAGATGAGCGCGTGCGCGAGTTTGACCGTCCAGTAGGAAACCTCAGGTTCGTTCCCCCGCGTTTTGGCATAACGGATGCAGCGCGCGAACAGGGCGCAGGCGGCGGCGTCGAAGGTGCGCTCTTCCTCGATATACCGACGGGCGATGCGTAGATCATCGTCGGGGTTCCCCGACCCGCCGCGCAGTATCAACTCCGGATCATCCAGCGGGTCGTCGTTCCACGGCTTTTGTATCCCGGGGATCGGCGCGGAATGCCACTGGTTGATACTATCCTTTACTCCTTGCGTGAATGTGTCTTCTCGCCCCTCGCTCTCGTAAGCACGCGCAAGGTAAACGGCAAGTTCGGAGCGTTCATTCTCCCATTCGGCGGCGTCGGGTCGCTGTATCAGCTCTGCGTATACCGTTTCCACAAGTGCCGTCCGCTCCGGAGCAACGGAGTTCGGGTCGGCACAGTACAGCAGGGCGAGTTCCCGTCTCAAATCCGGGTAGGACGGTAGCCCGAACGCCACATGCGGTGCGTTACCTTCCCATGATCCGAAGAACAGCGCGGCTCCGTAAACCCCGTGCGAAAAAGACAGGTCGGCATAGGCGTTGATGATACCGGAGTGCAATAGTGATAGCACGAACAGAACACACCGGGGATCATCCGGGAATGCGCAGGCGGCTTCGATATACAGCGGGATCAAGGACTCCACATACCGACCGGCGGAACCATCGGTATAGATGATCGCGCGGCAGATCCGCGCACGACTCGCTCCGTCGAGCGTTCCGTCCTGCAGGGCGTCAACATAAAGCGGTACCAGGTTTTCGTCGGCGGGCGGTTCGGCGGATTTCAACGCGGACGAAAGGCGTAGTTTCGCGGTGAGACGCAACAACGGATTCACGCGCGGAGGAGGCGCGGGACGTAACCCGGTCGAACGAGCTTTTCCGGAAGAAGAAGATGGCAACCCAACCATGTTCTCTATTGTATCCTATTTTTTTTCATTTGTTTGATAGACAAAGTACTCGATTTATGTAAAACTGCTTAGGAATACAAATCACATTCGGAGAACCTATCCGGGAATTCTGGGTGAATCATATACGCGAAGGAGGGTAGGCAGAATGAGTTACGTAGGATATGGGCAGTCGCCGTATGTACCGGAGCCGAAGGTACGCTTCGACGCCATCGGTGAAGCGTGGGCTTTGGTTCGTGAAAAGATGGGGGTTTGGATACCGGCGACACTGATCGTCGGCGGGGTCGGAATGCTGGCTACCTTTCTGATCAGCGGTGGCTTGGGGTTTGCTTTTGGACTAACCAGTGGCAATGACCCGAACGTTGCCATGAACCCCGTGTACTGGGTAGTCAACATAGTCAGTAACCTGGTTGCTGCGGTCATTAATGCTTTCATCATAAGTAGCCTCTTTCGTATGGCGATAAAGCAGGTGCGCGGTGAAAACATTGAACTCAGCGACGCGTTCCAGTTCGGCGATAATATTGGAGCCGTCATATTGACGACTATTCTTTACAATATAGCGGTTACTATAGGAATATTACTCTGTATTATTCCCGGTTTTATCGCAGTGGGCGGCTTGATGCTGGCGATACCGCTTTCGGTTGACCGGGGCGTTTCGGGTCCTCAGGCGTTGTCTATGAGTTGGGACAAACTCAAGGGACAGGTGCTCAACGCGATTCTTCTCCTGCTCGCCGTCGGCGTGATTACCACGCTCAGCATGATCCCGTGTGGTTTGGGATTGCTGGTAACGGTCCCCCTGAGTATCCTGACGAGTGCGA
Organism: Armatimonadota bacterium; assembly: GCA_014381035.1. The sequence continues at coordinate 192 of JACMIS010000729.1, read as the reverse complement.
TTGTTTACCGCGATATTTTCGACGGCGAGGGTGGCATGCGCGGACCGCAACTCGACATTCCACTTCCACCCTCCACCGCGTATGGCGCGACATCGCCGCAACCGGGCATGACCCCACCCGCACCGTATGGGCAGAATCCGGGCGAGATGCCGGGTAGAGGCAACACCATGCCGGGCACGCCGCCGCCGCCAG
>JACMIS010000728.1 GCA_014381035.1 Armatimonadota bacterium | reverse complement strand
TAGCTCATCGCCTTCGCCCCGCCCGCCTTCGCGAGCACGTTCGTGATCGCCGCCGTTAAGGAAGTCTTCCCGTGGTCCACGTGACCGATGGTCCCGATGTTGACGTGCGGTTTGCTCCGCTCGAATTTCGCCTTCGCCATAATGTTATCCGTTCTTTCTTGGGTGTCATGGGGCGGCAAACGACCTGTCCCCGGACGCGTTCAAAACTTTGTAGTTATCAAGGTAGCCGGAGGACAGGTTTCGCAAGCGGTGGCGAAATCGGCATACCGATTTCACGCTAAAGGGTGCGAAGTGTCGCGGCAGATTTATCGAGACAAAAATGTAGGGCGGCGTTATAGTACGTCGCCCGCACAAGGGGAAATTATATCATGTATTTTACGGGGCGCAAGGAATGATTCGCGGAGTAAAATATGGGCACAGGTGGCTTTTTCAAGGGACCGATTGGTCTTCTTCCTTGATCAGTGTCGCCGTCTTGCCATCCTGCGACATCGCAAACTCATATGCGTAACGGTTGATGCACCCCGCCGGACAATCGCCCGAGCCGCGACTGAAAACATAACGATGTGAACCGCCGCCGGAACCACTCATGCGTTTGATATTGTTTCCATCGCCCGCCGTGTAGTTCGGGTCGGCGACAACGACATTGAGACTTGCTGCCTTGAGACGTTCCGCAAGTTTTACCATGTTGAGCGATTGTCCGAAACGAAGCTGGAAGTAGGCGGGTCGGGATTTGATCGGATTGCCCAGCGATTGGATCTCTTCCGGGGCAAACTCCCGCAAGAGATTATCCAGTGCTTCCTCGCCGGTCGTTACGTTGCCAGTCTCCCAGTTCGGTATCCAGGATGTCCCGAATTGCACCGCGACGAGCACGGTCCGCAGATCATACTCGGACAGGGCAGTGATGTCGTTGACCTGGGGGAATGACCGGCGGACTACCGACAATTCGGCATCGAAAGCGCGGGCGGAATCGGCGTTCAGCCAGGTCGCGCCGTTCGCCGCTGCTTCTCGCGCCGCAAGGATGCGTGCGGATTCCGAAAACGTCGCTTCCGTGGAGCGCGTAATATTGACGGAAGGACTGTCGTTGGTGCTCCCCGTATCGCCGCCGCCACAACCGATCATTCCTGTCAGTGCCACCGTCGCTAGAAGCATGGCACACCATTTCGTTGGTCGCTTGAACATTTGTGTTTTCCTATTTCCCCGGCACGGGAATCAACGGTATATCAGTGCGGAACGGGCTTGCCGGTAGTCCTTCGCTGTTGAACAGATTGCCATCGGGAACGTTGCGCCACCCGTAGCGCACATGGAACGGGTACGGTACGTCAGGCGAATAGACCCGCACGGCGTCTTTTTTCTTCGGAACTATCGCCGCAACTGCCGGAAAATATTTCCCGTCGCCGCCCGCGATCTCCCAACCGGTCAAAATACCCCGCGCTTCTTTCGGGACGGTCAGCCCTTTGCCGATGTCGGAAAACTTGACGAGCATTGTGCTGGCTTCCCGCTCCCAGTCTTTTACCGTCGGGGACGAAACGAGCTTTTCCTTGTAGGCGATGCGCCGCGCCAGGATCGCCAGTCGGTCGCCGACCGGTTTCTTCTTTTTGGGGTGGATGTCCTCGACATCGCCTGCGTCCGTGATCACGGCGACCCCCGAAAGCGGAATATTCAGCGATGCCTCGTTCTGTGCCTCGCGAAAGAATGCCCAACCCGTGTTTTCGGGCTTGTCTACTTTGAACGGGGCGAGTTGTACGATCAGGAATGGCGTGTTCGGGTTCTGGAAGTCGGTGCGCCAGTTCTGCACCATCGCCGGCAGAAACGCTTTGTACCGCTGGGTTTCCGGCTCCCAGGCGTTCGACTCGCCCTGATACCAGAGGAAGCCGCGCACCCCGTAGGGCGCGAGGGGCGCGAGCATCCCGTTGTACAGCACGGTCGCCGTGTTCGCGTCGAACTGGACGATGGGTTGTGGCATTCCGGGGCGACTGACCTCGACTTTGTATCGCCACTCGCCCGCAAGCGGGATTTTCGCGCCGTTGTCCACGGTCAATTGCATATCCTCGGCGACACCCGCGAACCCGCCCCCGCCAGTGTGGTCCCAGATGCGCACGGCGATACTGTTCGCGCCCGCTTTGAGTAGCCCCGCCGGGACCGTGTAATCACGCGGCGCGGTCCAGAAGTTCGGCGTCTCCGCCCCGATGGCACCGACCTTGACGCCGTTGATATAGGTCGTATCGAAATCGTCCACGGG
>JACMIS010000727.1 GCA_014381035.1 Armatimonadota bacterium | reverse complement strand
TCCGCCGCCACCCCCTCCCGGTCCACCTTGACCGCCACCCATTCTACCGCCACCGCCTTGACCGCCCCCTCCACCGGGACCGCGTCCACCGCCACCCCCGCCGCCCCAACCACCACGTCGGTTTGCCGCCGCCGCCAGTTTCTTGATCTGCGGAACCGTGAGCGGTTTGGTCAGGTCTTTATTGATCTGTGTCGCCTGGTCATTGGTCAGGGACGGCTTGCCCTTCCATTTGTTGATCACGGCAAGGATCGTCTTCGCCTGAGCGGGGGTGAACTTGGTCTTCGGGTCTTTTTCCATGTCGTCGAAGGCACGGAGGGTTTGCCCGAGTGCGTAGACCTGTTTGTTGTTGTCGCGGAACTTGCGCATCTTTTCGATGTTTGCGCGCATCTCCGGGGTCATGTTCGCCGGGTCAAATCCGCCGCCACCGCCCTGACCTTGCGCCATTGCCGCGAGGGGGGAAAGCAGTAGCGGGAGAACTGCCGCAACGACAAAAATAAAACGGGAGGCTCGCTTCGGAGCCGAAATAATTTGCATACGTTTTCCTTTCAATCCAAAACTTCCGTGAGCTTGTTTACTCATACCGCAGGGCTTCAATCGGGCGCAGGTTTGCTGCTTTCAGTGCCGGGTAGAAGCCGAAAAATATACCGACGAACGCCGACACGCCGAATGCCAGCACCACCGAGGTCGGCGATATGACCACCAACCAACCGTTCGCCGTACCGATGGCGTTCGATCCCAATACACCGACGATCACCCCTAACAGTCCGCCGACGAGCGACAGGAACAACGACTCGCACAGGAACTGTCCCAGAACATCCGCCTTCCGTGCGCCGATGGCTTTGCGAACCCCGATCTCGCGGGTGCGCTCTGTAACGGAGACGAGCATGATATTCATGATCCCGATGCCACCGACCGCGAGTGAAACGACCGCGAGGTACGTGATCAACGACCCGAACGTGTCCTGTTGCGCGTTCTGTGCTTCCGACAGGTCCGCCTGATTAAAGATGATAAAGTCCGACGCCGCGTCGCCTTCCAGTTTATGTTGCTTGCGCAGGACCGTTTCGACTTCCGATTGTGCTTTGCGCATCAGATCGAAAGAGCGTGCCTGAACGCTGATACTGCCCAGGTTCTGTTGCCCAAAAACGCGGCGCAGACCTGTCGTGTACGGGATATAAATGCCGTCGTCCGGGTTTCGGAAGCCCGCCCCGCCTTTTTCCTTCAACACGCCGATGACTTCGAAATTGTTGTCACCGACCCGGATCGTTTTTCCGATGGGGGACGCCCGGTCGAACAACTCTTTCGCGGTCGAGCTGCCCAGTACCGCGACACGGCGTAAGCCGCTGATGTCGCTGGCGACGAAATAACGCCCTGTTTTGATCGCGTGATTCGAAATGAGCGGGTAGTTTTCACCCGTACCGTTCACCGAAACGCTGGTGTTTTTGTTTTCGTACTTTATCTGCCGGTTGCCGTTCGCTTCGGGTGATAGGCGACCCACGGACGGCGCGCCTTTCAAGATCGCTACGGCATCGGCAGGTTTTAGCGTGGAGCGCGAACCCGAGCCGAACGAGATGTTGCCCCGCCGCTGGCTGCCCGGTCGTACCGTAAGAACATTGGTCCCGAGCCGTTGGATGCTCGCTTGCACTGCCGCTTTGGAGCCTTGCCCGATGGCGATGGCGACGATCACGGCGGCGACGCCGATGATGACGCCGAGCATGGTCAGGGCGGCGCGGAGTTTGTTGGCGACCAGTCCACGCAGGGACATGATGACGGTTACATATGCCGGACCCCACCAGGGCGGGGAGTAGGGGACATCATCGTCCTCCTCGTCCGCGCCACTGGCGAAAAGCGTGCCGGTGTCTGAGGTGATTGCGGGTGCGCTCATGGTTATCTTCCTCCTCCGCCACCACCTCTACCGCCGCCGCCCCCACCACCGCCGCCAAAACCACGTCCGCCACCGCCCCCGAACGGTGAACCGCCGCCCACCGCCCCGCCGGGGGCTGTCGGAGGAGCCGGTTCGATGGTTTGCGTGATGATTGTTTCGCCGCCTTTCAAACCGGAGACGATTTCGATGCCGTCGTTGCCTTCCATGCCGGTTTCGACCGCGACCCGAGTCTTTTTCACCCCGACCAACGAGGAGGGATCCTCCTTCGCCGGCTTGCCGCCCGATGAGGTTTCGACGTACTTGCCTTTATCGTCTTCGCGGATCGCTTCATTGGGGACCGAGACGACGTTATCTTTCTCTTCCAGCACAAACTCACACGTAGAGTTCATGCCCGGTTTCAGCAAACGGAACGTCGGGGATGAGTTATCCACCTCGACGCGCACATGGACACTGGTAACGTTCTGCTCGACAATGGCTTGCGGGTCAATTCGGGCGACCTTACCCTCGAACGGCACGCCGGGATACGCCTCGAACGACACCTCGACCTTTTGTCCCTCATCTACATTCGCGATGTCGGTCTCGTCCACCGTCACGTCCACGTACATCCGGTCGGTGTCACCGATTTGAATGATGCTCGTGCCGGTAGAGTTGAGCGACAACCCGGACGTGATGATCGTGCCTTGTTCGACATACTTCTGCAGGACAACGCCGCCGGTAGGGGCGCGGACTTCGGTCTGTTTCAGGATCGTTTGCGCGTTGCTCCGACTGGCTTCGGAACGCGCGATGGTCGCTTGCGCGGAAACCACATCGAACTGGCGAATCTTGTTATTCGCCGCGTTCGCTCTCGCCTGAGCGAGAGACGCCTCGGAGCGTTTCACCGCCGCCTCGGCTTGCAGGAGAGCGGCTCGCGATTCCGCAAGACTGTTACGCTGGTTCGAGATCGCTACCGCGTTCTGCCGCGCCGCATCCAGCGCGGCTTTTGCCTGCGCGACACGGGCATCGGCGTTATCTACGTTCGCGGAAAGTTCGTCGGCGATAGTGTCCAACCTTGCCTTCGCGGAACCGACCTGCGCCTCGTTCACCGCGAGAGTCGCACGCGCTTGATCCACGGCGGATTGAGAAACGAATCCTTTGGCGACGAGCGATTCCTGTCGTTTGTTGTTCGCTTGGGCGTTGTCACGGTTCGCGACCGCCTGATCATACGCGGCTTTCGCCGAAGCGGTCTGTTGCGGATTGGTCGCGTCCAACTGCTTGCGCTGCTTTACCGCCTGATCATACGACGCTTTCGATTGCGCGATTGCCGCCGAAGTCAACGCGGGTTGGGTCGCCGATTGTGTCGTTGCCGTGCGTAACCGTGCCTCAGCCTGCACCCGGCTCGCCTTCACCGACGCTAAATCGGCTTCCGCGTTGCGGATCGCAATATCGGTCTGCTGGGTTTGCAACTGATACGATTCCTGCGACTGGCTTCTTCGAGCAACGGCGGAGTCGAGATCGGCGGCGGCTTGCCGGAAGGTAGTCATGGAATCGGTCGGGTCAATCCGGGCGATCAGTTGCCCGTTTGTCACCGTATTGCCGACCTCGACCGCCAGAACCTTCACCTCGCCTCCCGCCCGCGATTTGATGTCCACGGTGCGCCACGGTTTGAGCGTTCCGGTTGCCGAAACAGTCTTTTTGATACCGCCGACGGCAACTTTGGCGGTTTTATATTGCAGAGCCGTCGCCTCGGAACTCGCCGCACTCCGCGCCCGGGAGTAAGCAAACCCGCCGCCTACCGCCGCAATCACCAGAATTGTGGCGACAATCGCACCCATGTTATTTTTTTTACGCCGGACCGGTTTTTTGACCGGCGTCGCGGTGTCCGTACTATTACTCATTTCCTTGATTGCCTCCAGATCGTCTACCGCCACCTTGACCGCGTCCACCACCGCCCGGTCTGCCGAGAGTGGCCGCAGGGCGTTCCGCTTCCTTGAAATCTGTCGGGATCGCGAAAAGCGCGTCCTCTAAAGTCGCGTCGGTTTTCATTTCTTTCATCGTTAAATGCGTGGTCAGAGGGGTTTCCGCCGGGGCATCGGTGTTGTTCCCGTTGTTACGGAAGTTGGCGTTCATACGGAACGAGACGGTGCTCTCACCGGGCAACGATTTCATGTTTTTGAGTCGGGTTATGAGCGGTTTCGTCAGCGTGTTGGCGAAAGGTTCGGCATTATCAGGAAGCATCAGCCGATAAATCGCCGCGACAGGGGTGTCCCGTCCTGCCGTAAATAACACGGTGCCATCCGTGGACCAGATTTCGCCATCAACCGCAATAGAAGGTGGAGTAAACGTGCGACCCGCGCCGGGCCCGGCTGGCTCCGCTGAACGACGGTTGCGCCGTCCCCCGTCTAATACGGTAACCGTGGTGTTGGATCGGGGATAACCTCCGGCGACGCGCGGAGTGCTGTTTTGCGGAACGGCACCTTGCGGCGTGTTGAATTTCATGTCTACGTTGCCGGAAATGAGGTATTGCCGTGTTTGTGTTCCAAGAATCTCTTTGGAAACGAATGCGTTATTCGCCCGTGCCGCTTTCACGTCCACACTGCCCGCGAAAGTCATGCGACTTGCCATGCCCTCGTTCGCATTCGTGTTCGGTCGCTGTTCGCCGTCAACCGCCTCCTTGTAGTTTTGCACGAAGTACGTTTTTGCCGCTGTATCCAGTGTATATACTTTTTGCGCCATGCCGTCGTAAAGCAGAATAGTGGAGGGCGCGGTTTCGGGTTTGGCACCGAGCGGGCGGAACTCAACCCGCGCCAGTGCGTTTTTGAGGTGAACCGTTACGGTCTGTTTCGGGTCGGTACGCGCCGGAGCCGGTTGTGGAGCATCATTGCCGCCGCCATCCTCGCTCGCGCGGCGTTGTCGCTCTGGGCGCAGGCTGCCGCTGGTTTCGCGGTCGAACGTCACCACGGTGTCCGCGCATACCGGAAGCGTTCCAGCGAAGAACGAAACCAGCGCGGTTGCTGAAAATAGAATGGCTTTTTGTTTCGGCGTCATCACGTTTTGTTTCCTTATGGCGTATCATTTCTGACCGTCACTTTTACAGCATAACAAGCGGTTGTGAAAAAAATCTGAAAACGAAAATGTTCGTAGCAATCTCTCGATTGCGATTTTTCGCAAACCGCCGATGATACACAACCCCACCTGTTGCCGATCTCACTTTGTCGGCAACGTAACCGAGACTACCGTGCCGCGCCCCGGTTCGCTGTCAATCGTCACGATGCCGTTGTGCGAGTGTACCAGTGTCTGCACGATTGCCAGACCCAAACCCGTCCCGCCCCGCCCACGATCCCGCCCGGCGTCGGCGCGGTAGAAGCGATCAAATAATCGCGGCAGATGCTCCGGAGCGATACCACTCCCGGTGTCGGCGACCAGAATGTGTAACGAGCCATTATCCACCTCGATAGTCAGCGCGATGCAACCGTCCTGTGGGGTGTAGCGAAGCGCGTTGTCGATCAGGTTTACGAACACGCGGACCAGAAAATGCCGGTCTGCATTTTCGACGACGGCAGTCGTCGGTTCCGGCGGCATGATCGTCGCGCCGGATTGCCCGGTTCGCTCCCGATACGCGGCTTGCGCTTCCTCGGTCGCTGTCTGGAGCACACTGGCGATGGGGACCGGCCTATTTTCCCGAGGCAGGATTCCGCTGTCGGACTGCGCGAGCAGCAGCAAGTCCCCGACGATACGACTCATGCGTCCCGCCGCCCCATGGATCGCCAGGAACGCACGGCGCGACCCTTCCGGCGTAGTAGTCGTTTCATCGTCGAGCGCGAGACTCGTGTTCGCGGTGACAATGGCAAGCGGGGTGCGTAGTTCATGCGAAGCGTCGGCGACGAACCGCCGTTGCCGCTCGAACGCCGATTCCAAACGTTCCAGCATCTGGTTGAACCGGCGTGACAGCTCGGAGAACTCGTCGTTGCCCGAAACTGGTAAACGTCCCGACAGACTCTCGGCGGCAATCCGGTCGGTAGCCAGCGTGATCTCGCGCACCGGACGCAGGGCGCGTCCGGTAAGCCACGCGCCGCCAAGACCAGAGACGAGCAGAGAAAGCGGCAACAACGTTAAAAGGGCATTATCGAGAGCCGACAAGCCACGATCAATATCAGTCAGACGGAAGGCGAGTTGCACGAACGCCGGTTCCGTATCGGGCGTAAACGTCTTCCCATCAGTTTTTACTTTTACCGGCACGGTGACAATCCGATACCGCTCCTCGTCCGCGATGACATACTTCAATACGATCTTGTGTGTCCGACTGGATGCTTCCAGACTTCCTTTGTCCCATGCCGGACTTCGGAAAAAACCGACCGGATCGCCGTTGCGCGTGAGGAGTCGCGGGGCAAACGCGTCAGGTGGGGGCGTGGGCGAGGGTGGACCGGAAGTCGGGCGGGGAGAATCGTCGGGCGTTGCGTTCGGCTTTTTATCTTCTTCCTTCGGCGGGGTGCCGTCAATCGGGTATTTGCGTGGTTCTTTATCCCCGCGCGGGCGACCGAGCCAGATGAACTGCCCTTTCTCAAACCGGATGCGCCGCGAGGAGTCATCCCGGATACGCTCTGCTCGTTCCGTTAGCTCGCGGTCGATACCGGTCATCAGCGACGTGTGAACGATGGTGCGGACCCCGATCCCGAGCGTGATTAGTATCAGAGCAACGATGCCGACATTCCAGAGGGTCAGGCGGGCACGTACGGAAAATCGGTTCATGGAATTGTCTCCAAAGGGGCGGGGCGGTCCATACGATAGCCCTGCCCGTGTATCGTGCGAATCAATTTGATGTCGGAATCGCCATCTACCTTCCGTCGTAGGGATGAGATATATACCTCTACGGTGTTCGAGGCGGTGTCAGTATCCTCCCAAACCCGCTCCAGAACCATTTCGCGGGAAACCGTCGTCCCTTCCCGTGCCGCGAGTGCCTCCAGAAGGGTGTACTCGCGCTGGGAGAGGGGAATCTCACGTTCGGCGCGTCGCACCTGGCGTCGCTCGGTATCAATCACCAGATCGCCGATTTCAATGATTTTGCCCTTGTTGGTGCGTTCGCGCCGCAACAAGGCACGTACCCGTGCCCGCAGTTCCCGGAAGTCGAACGGCTTGGGCAGGTAATCGTCCGCGCCGGATTCGAGACCGTGTACCCGATCCTCCACGGAATCGCGGGCGGTCAGCATCAAAACCGGAACCGGATCGCGCCGCCGCCGGAGCGTTTCGCATACCTGCCAACCGTCAGTATCGGGAAGCATGACATCAAGCAATACTAGTGCGTACCCGCCCTCGGAAAGTCGTTCAAGAGCCTCCGATCCGCGTTCGACCCATTCCACGGAGTAGCCGGACTGCGTCAAGCCCGACTGCACCACGGCAGCGAGTTCCGGTTCATCTTCCACGAGGAGGAGGCGCATTATGGCGATATCGTATCGCCGATACCTGAAAAAATCGTGAAGATATGTCGCCAACGATCAAACGAACGTAGGTTCCGAACGATCTATGCGACTCGCTCGCCGCGTGTGTTGCCGATCCATCTCTGGGGCGGCAGGGTCGTGCTAGAAAGCCGGGTGATATAAGGGCGAGACGCGCCATTTTTTCCAGATCTCGCTCGACACACCGGTACCACGCCATATGTCTTCGAGGGATACCACCGATCAACCTTAATTTTTCGGCGTGCGTGTGTGCCAACCCGCTTCCTGCTCATAAGCGTAGGCGACGCGTAGTGCGGCGGATTCGTTCCAAAGATCGCCGACGATGGAAAGTGAGACCGGCATCCCGGCGACTTCGGTAAACCCGCACCGGGTAATGACTTCTGGGTGCCCGGTCAGGTTGGTGTAGCGAAGCGACTCGCCCCAGCATGAAGGCGTGATATAGGCGTCAATTCCTTCCAGCACGCGGCTGATTTCGGACTGCAGATGTGAACGAACCCGTTGGGCTTGAAGGTACTCGGTTGCCGGGACCGTCTGTGCGAGTCGGAAAATGTTGGGCCAGTTGTCTTCTCCTTGCCGAACCAACTCATCCAACCCACCGTCCGCGATAAAGGCGGCGTAGGACGCCGCGCCTTCGACATCAATAATGCCCATAGGGAGCGTGTTGTATTCGGGGGTCATTTCCGGCAGATGGACCGGAATCAGTGTCGTGCCAAGAAGCCGCTCCATGGTTTCCTTTGCCGCGTTATACATCGCCAGAAGCGATTCCGCGCCCTCACCGCTCTTTGACAGCGCGTCCCACCCCGCGACATCGTAGCCGACGCGTAGCCCCGCAAGTGGCGCAGTGAAGTCACACGAAAAGGGTGCCTCCATTGCCGAAACGTCCGCCCCGTCCGCGCCACGCAGGACATCCATGATAAGAGCGCAGTCGGCGACACTCCGCGTCATCGGTCCGATTTTGTCCAGACTCCAGGACAACGCGGAAACACCGGTGCGCGGCAATCGTCCGAACGTGGGACGAAGCCCGGTCGTGCCACAGATAGCCGACGGAGAAATAATGCTTCCCCAGGTTTCCCCGCCGAGCGCGAACGGTAACAACCCTGCCGCGACCGCCGACGCCGAACCTGCCGACGATCCGCTGGAACCGGCTTCGGGAAACCATGGATTGCGCGTCTTACCCCCGAACCAGACATCGTCCATTGCGAGTTCGCCCATGGAGAGTTTAGCGAGTAGAACCGCCCCGGCATCGCGTAGCCGCTTTACGGCTTCGGCATCGTAGCCTAAAATCCGGTCCGCCCAGCGTCGTACGCCGTCGGTCGTCGGTAGATGGACGGTAGCAAACGAATCCTTGACGCCATACGGAATCCCATGCAAGGGTCCCCGATAATTCCCGCTCGCAATCTCGGCGTCGGCGCGATCCGCTTCGGCGAGCGCGACCTCGCCGGAAACGCGGCTAACGACGCAGTACAAATCGGGCGCGAATCGGTCCATCCGGTCCAAACAAAGCTCGACCAACTGCCGCGAGGTAACCCGTTGTGCACGGATCAATTCCGCCAGAAAGAATACCGGCGCGAACGCGAGCGAACCCATCTCACCATCCCAGGTTTGTATGGAACTTACGGGAAGCACGACCCCGTCATCCGCAGATTTCGTTGCCGGGACCGGAAGGTGAAACGCAATGGCGGGCGATTGATCCTCGGCAAGTGAACTGGTGCGCAAAACCTGGTGCCGCTCGCGCATTCTGGGCAAACTTTTAAGAAGAAGTCCACGTTGATCGTCCGTAGTCGCCGGGCGACCAGCAAGCCGTTCAACGGCGGCAATATCGTCCGCGGAAAGTTCCATGCAAAGCGATTCGTTGAGTAACACTTACTTTCCTTCCTTTCTTCTATGGTTACCTTTTCTTTTGTCCTTCGCGCCGTCCGCGAACGACAAAGAAAAAGCAAAGAAATCACAATACCTTGCGGCAAAGGATCGGGTGCCGTAGACTGCGGGGTCATGCTCACTACCGCGAACGTTTGGATATTGCACACGGATGGTGCCTGTAAAGGAAACCCTGGACCATCGGGAGTGGGGGTTGCTCTTTATAAACCTGGCGCGACCGAACCGACCGCGACCGTCGCCGAGCGGATTCCAAATACCACCAACAACGTCGCCGAGTATTCCGCGTTTATTCGCGGTCTTAAGGAAGCACTGCTTCGTGGCGCGGACCGATTGGAAGTGCGCACCGACTCCGAATTGATGGCGCACCAGATAAACGGTCGCTATAAAGTATCCGCCCCGCAGATACTGCCACTGTATACCGAAGCCAAGGGGCTGCTTGCACGGTTCGCCTCGGTGAAAGTCGTCCATGTACTGCGGGAGCAAAACGCCCTCGCGGATAAGTTGGCGAATCAGGGAGTGGCGGGTGGGACTGTTGGTGCGCCGAAGAGTGTTGAGCGGGCGATTAAAACAGTCCCTGCGGGGGAACCCGTTCGGGGCAAGACGATACCGATTCCCGAATTGCCGTACCGGAAACATTCGCGCCTCGTGGACGGCGAACGGTGGGTCTGGAACATGGAACGACTCTGGGAGGCGGCCAAAGAGTTGCCGGTGGAAATGGTGCCAGTATCGCGTTTCGACAACGATCTGAACACCGATTACTGGTTCGGGGAGGATGTCACCCCGACGCTTCGCAACGTTGCGGATCATGCGAAGCGCATCTACGACGCCGATCTTTCCCGACCGATCATTCTCGACCCGGATGGCGGTTTGATGGACGGGGGGCATCGCCTCGCCCGCGCTTATCTCGAAGGGAAAACGCAGATCGCTACCGTGCGTTTACGGACCCTGCCGGACCCCGACTTGAAGCTGCGGGGGTAGTGCCGCCCGTTGCGCGGACGCCGCTCCTCCCGTTCGTTTCCTATTCTGTTGCTTCTGCCACCGGTCTATCGGGTTTTCTATCCAACGGTAGCTGAGATAGGCAAGTAGCAATACCGGCGGTATCGTTACCAGAAACAGGCTATCCGCAGTCAGGTTGTCGCCCGTGTAATGAATCCAGAGTTGCTGGATGGGATAGCTGTACAGAAAGATGCCATAGGAAAGACTCCCCCAACCGGATAGCCAGTTGGGAAACAGTCGGCGGGGGTGAAACGCCAGATAGGCGAGGCAGTACACGCCGAAGACGGGTATCGCAGGACCGGTGACGCCAACCGAAATGGCGAGAAATAGTCCCCCGAGCGAAGTGGCAAATAAGGCAGGGTGCCACGGGATTCGATCGCGGTATCGGTGAAATGCCACCCCGGACAGGAAACAGGTCAAGAGGGGGGGGTAAGCGTCCGCCGCACCGAACAAGATCCACGTCTGGAACGATTCGCCGGGGAGCGGAAACGGTGTCACCCCGAACCACTGGAATACATAGAGCAGCCACACGCCGCAGAGCAGGACGACGAGCGGTTTGCCGCGTCGCAGAACACCGAACGTGCCAAGAATGACCAGCGCAACACAACACCATGCTTCGTAAAGGAGTGTCCAGAGGGAGCCATTCAATGTATGGGCGATGTCGTTGTGCGGAAAGACCCCGATAGCTTCCGGTAGTCGGAGGGTAATCAAGTACCGCCAAACCGTGCGCCACCCCGGTAATGTCGCGTTTGGGGTGACAGCGAAAAGCACGAGAAGGCAGAGCCCGGCGCAGACGAGAAATGCCGGGTACAAGCGTGCGATGCGTCGCCCGACGAACGGTACTACTCGTGGGGCGCGATCCCAACTCCGCGCCAGCAAAAAGCCGCTCAGCCAAAAGAAACACAGGACGCGAAAACCGACAAAGTGGATCTGTTCCAAAGGCTCCTGCGCGAAGGCGGGGGCAATCGGGGAGTCGGAGTCCACGCCGAGCAGTATCGGACCGTGAAACCAGATCACGAGTAGTGCCAGTATGGCGCGAATCGCGTCCACATTGTTTCTGCGGGTACGCCACGATTCCTCGTCGTTCCAGGGGCGGGGAGCGTTTCGCCACGCCGCTTCGGTGCGACGCAATAGTTTTTGAAAGAGTGCGTTCATACGCGGTCCCGGCGACGCGTTTCCGCCGCGTCGCCAAGACCGCAGTATACCCTGTGTCGCTACAAGGTGACCACGATGACGTTTTTGGCGCGGTTCGCGATTTTTGC
>JACMIS010000097.1 GCA_014381035.1 Armatimonadota bacterium | reverse complement strand
CTGCTCGGGCGCATCCCCTCGGCGGTAGGCTATCAGCCGACGCTGGCGACCGACATGGGCACACTGCAGGAGCGGATTACCTCGACCAACAAGGGCTCGATCACCTCGGTCCAGGCGATCTACGTCCCCGCCGACGACACCACCGACCCGGCACCGGCAACCGCGTTCGCCCACCTTGACGCGACCACGGTTCTGGAGCGCGGTCTCGCGGCGCAAGGGATCTTCCCCGCCGTTGACCCGCTGACCTCCACCTCGCGGATTCTGCAACCGACGATTGTCGGCGAGGAACACTACCGCGTCGCCCGTGGCGTGCAAGCCATTCTGCAACGCTACAAGGAGTTGCAGGACATCATCGCCATCCTCGGCATTGACGAACTTTCGGATGAGGATAAACTGACCGTTTCCCGCGCCCGCAAGATCCAGAAGTTCCTGTCGCAGCCGTTCTTCGTCGGGGAAGCGTTCACCGGTATCGCCGGGAAGTACGTCTCCCGCGAAGACACCGTCCGCTCGTTCGACGAACTGCTCAAAGGCAATGGCGACGACCTGCCGGAGCAAGCGTTCTACATGGTCGGCACGTTCGAAGAAGCCGTCGAAAAAGCCCGAACGCTTTCCGTGTAATCGGCGTACGTCAAAAACCAAAAGCCCGTGGCATCAAGCTACGGGCTTTTCCTTTTTAATCCTTCCTCTACTTCACCGTACGATAGCCGTTCGGGTGCTTTTCGCGCCATTTCGCGGCGTGGGTGATGATCTCCTCGATGTCGGGAAACTCCGGGTTCCAACCGAGTTCGGATTTGATCTTCTCGCACGACGCGACGAGCCGACCGGGGTCGCCGGGACGCCGGGGGGCGTCTACCGCGTTTACTTTGACGCCAAGAGCCTTCTCCGCCGCAGTTATCGCTTCCTTGACCGTCGTGCCGTAGGAGTTGCCAAGATTGTAGGCAGTCGTTTTGCCGCCGGACTTCAGATACTCCAGGGCGCGGATGTGCGCGTCGGCAAGGTCGTTGACATGCACGAAGTCGCGCAGGCATGAGCCGTCGCGGGTATCCCAATCGGTGCCGAAAACCTTGAACTCCTTGCGCCGTCCGAGCGCGGTGTCAATGATCAACGGCAGGGCGTGTTGCTCCGGCGTATGGTCCTCGCCGAGTATCCCTTCCGGGTCCGCGCCCGCTGCATTAAAATATCGGAGCGAGACCGATTTCAAGCCGAATGCCATGTCGTAGTCCTGGAGAAACCGCTCGTACATGAGTTTGGTTTCGCCATATGGATTCGTGGTCTTTTGCGGGTGGTTTTCCGGTATCGGCAGAACCTGCGGCTCCCCGTACGTCGCCGCCGACGACGAAAAGATGAAGTTCTGTATGTTGTTGTCCAGCACGGCGCGAAGTAGCGTCAAGCCGCCAGCAATGTTCGATTCATAGTACCGCGACGGGTCAATCACGGAGTCGCCGACGCTCGCATACGCGCCGAAGTGCATGATGGCGTCCACACCGTGTGCTTTGATCGCCTTGTTAATCGCGCCGTAATCGCCGTAATCGCCGTGTACAAACGGAACGCCGACCCGCTCGACGGCTTCGCGGTGCCCGAGTTCCAGCGAGTCGAAAATAACCGGCGAATAGCCGCGATTCTTCAATACTTTCGCGGTATGCGAACCGATGTAGCCCGCGCCACCAATAACCAGAATGCTCAAGGGGTAAATACTCCTGTCGAAATTTCGTTGAGCCATACCCTTCGTCAAAAACCATTGCGGTTCCTGCTCGTATTCTTCTTTGTCCTACGCGGACTGCGCCAACCACACGTTGGATCGGTGTTACCTGCGGTGCTATCCGTACTCTGGCCGTCGCGCTTTCCGAGTTAGCCCTTGCTATTTTCCCGCGAATTTGGCGTCTGTTGTTTAAACAATTGATGTTGTAACCACAGACGCCCAATTAGCGGGGAAGGGCCGAACGCGAACCACGAAAAGCTAAAACAAT
>JACMIS010000726.1 GCA_014381035.1 Armatimonadota bacterium | reverse complement strand
GTGTTAAAGTCCTTGCACTGCTTGCCTTTTTTCGTGGACTCGGCGGCGACACCGGTGTCGATCACGGCGACGATGGCACCCTTACCACGGGTTTTCTTCCACGCGTCTTCCGCGCCGACCATCTTGAAGTTCCACTGCTGGTCGTACATCGGATCGTTGGGACGGGTACCACCCGGCTTGTTGATCTCTGTATCTAAAGACGCGACTCTGCCAGTGCGCACCGGCTCGAACATCCAGCGACCGGTATTATCCACAGCAAATGAGCGGTTTTCAACGTGGAGTGTATAAGGTTTCTGTAGGTCGACTCCAGATTGCCCTGTTAAACCGCATGAAAGTGGTCCCACTTCAAAAGAACTGCTGGAATCCTCTGGTAAAGCGTATCCCGATTGTTCTGCGGCTGCGAGAGCTTCTGCTTTCGCGCTTTCCACACTTTGACGGGACGCTTCGGCGACGGCGACGGCTTGCATTTCGATGCTGTCCTGCGCGGACATTTCGGGAATGCGAAGCAGCATCTCTTCCTCGGCGACTTCGACACGTCCGTCACCCGCGAGGCGGGAGAGCGCGGTTTGCGCGGCGGAGGCACTCGGCAACGTCGCCACCATCATTTTATCGTCCACGGCATATGGCGACGCAAAATCCAACTCCGCGCCGATACGTCGCTCGATGGCTTCGATGGCGGCGGGCGAAACGTTGTCGCGCAGGTCTACCACGATCGAAGTCGGTTGTTCGCCAGCGGTTTGCGCGAGCGTGCTAACGGTCGCGAAAGAGTTCGCCGCAACATCTTGCTGTTGCCATACCGACACGAGGGGAAGCGCGGTAACTCCTACCGTTGCCATACCAAGCGTCGCCCACGCCATCTTTACCAGGGTGCTTTTTCTCATTAAGTGCTATCTGCCTCCTCGGAAACTGCGTTTCCTACTTTCCGTTACCGTTGGTCGAGTCAATCTTGAGTTGGGGGTTGCGCTCGATAATATATTCGTAGCGGTCCTTGAGTTGGGGGGACATTTCGTCGAAGAGCGGGTTGCCACCGGCGTAAACCGTGTCCGGTTTATCGCCATACTGGTTACGCCCGTTAGACTTGATCCATTCGTCGATTTTGCGTTTTTGTTCGTCGCTGGCTGGCATGATGTCGCTGATTCCCCCGTGTGAAATTGTAGCAGATACGCCCCGAACGAACGCTCCTGCCCGTAAGCGTATTATACGGCAAAATTAGGATACGACGTTCCTGATTTTTGTAGAGTTCGGGTCGGGCGGCGAGCCGTTCCACGACGGACCGTGAACGGTTCCGCTATGCGCCTTCAGCGGACGCGCCGGGCGCGGCAGAGCTGGTGGCGTTTCGCCGTCCGGTCCTTCCGCTCGCAGAGCGTCCGCCGAAGGCGCATCGCGGAACAGTTCACGGTCCGGTCGCCACGATCGGACCGGTCGAGTTACGAACAATCATCTTTCCCGGTAGTAAGATGCGGTCGCCGCTCCCTCCGCGCATCGTCCCTAAAAGCAAGCCGACCGCACGGGTGCCGATTTCTGTGTAGGGTTGTAGAACTGTGGTCAACGGCGGATCGCACAGCGCGGCTTCGGGAATATCATCGAAACCGGCGATAGACAGATCCTGACCGATGCGAAGCCCCAACTCCCGCGCCGCGATCATCGCGCCCATCGCCAGCTCGTCATCCATCGCGAAAATAGCCGACGGGGGATTGGTCTCTTTCAGGATCTGTGAGGCGCGTTCGTATCCGTATTCGCGAGTCCACCCGCCGGGATATGCCGTTGTTTTTCGGGGGACGATCCGGTGTGCTATGTGGGCGTCTCGCCAGCCTTGTTCGCGTTCATGCGTCGGGCGGACGTTATCCTTGCCGGGAAGATAGGCGATATTCGTGTGACCGAGCGAAAGCAAATGATCGGTGACCTGGTATGCCGCCGCGACATTGTCTACGTCGACGCAAAGGTCGTCCGGTCCGAGACCGCTATCGCCAACGATGACAAACGGCATGCCACGCTCGCGTAGCGTTCTTACCAATTCACTCTCGATTTTGGGGGCGATCAGGATCAGACCGTCACAGCGACCGTCGCAATACTTGCGCAGACTCTTGGAAACGTCCTCCGTCCAGGTGTGATGACTGAACAGCGTCACGTGGCTACCCTGATCGTCGGCGGCTTCCAGCACGCCCGCCAGGATCCGCGAATAGTACGATACCTCGGAAGCAAGGCGGCTCCAGCGCGAGTACACGATCCCTATCGTCGTACGCCGATCTTCCTCGGTGTCGTTGGCGGCGCGAGACAGTGGGGGACGGTACTCCAGTTCTCGCATCGTTTGCAGGACCCGCTGGCGCGTTTCGGGGTGGACACGACCGGGATCATTCAGCACATATGAGACGGTCATGGGGGATACGCCGCTCGCTCTCGCGACTTCACGAATAGTTGCCATAATATTTTTAAAGATTTGAGAAAATAGTTTCGCAGAAAGACACTAAAACGCGAAACGTGTGGTATTATATCTCCGTTGTGTACTTGTACACAACTCGTAGTCTGCCCAAAGGAGGGACGAAGACATGTTTTATTTTATCGTGGCTCTTTTTTCGAACTTCGTTTCCGCCTCCAGCCTTCTATCCGCGTGAAAGGTGTTCAATGATGAAATCTAGAATGATGCGCCGGTTGTGCCAGATAGCCGGTATGTTGCCCCTGATTGCAGGGTCTATTTCTTTCGTAGTCTCAACCGGCGTGCCCGCGTTTGCGCAGGTACATCTCGACTCCGCGATGGTCGCCGAGCACGACCGGATGCTGGCTCTGGTGCCAACGAATCAGGCGACGCATGTCGCGGTCGGTAGCGGCCCCTGGAATTCCGGTTCGACGTGGAATACCGGGAACGTGCCTGGCAACGACGCCAAAGTGTACATTCCTGCCGGGCGGACGGTGACATACAACTCCAACGCGACCACGCCGATCCGATGGCTCCGCGTGGAAGGCAAGATCACCTTCCAGAACAACATCAATACCGCCCTTTATGTCGACACCATCGTGGTCGACGAAAACGCCGAATGGGAACAGGGCACCACCGGCGCACCGATCCAGTCATCGGTGCGTAGCGAGATCGTTTTCACCGACACTGGCGCGATTGATACCACCAACTACGACCCGTCTTTCGTCAGTCGCGGTCTGCTATCGCACGGCAAAGTGCGTATTTGCGGCACGACCGTGACCCCATTCCTGAAAACGAACTCCGCGCTGGGTGTGGGGGCCACGGCAGCGGCGTTGCAATCCACGCCGACCGGCTGGCAGACCGGTGACACCATCGTCGTTTCCGGGACCTCGCTCAAGTACCGCAACCCGTCCGGGGGAGACTTCACGCCGATTTCCTCGGATGAACAGCGGACCCTTGCCACGCTTTCCGGCGGCAACATCGGTCTGAGTTCCGGCTTGTCCACCGCCCGCCCCGTAGAATACCCGAGTTTCGGCTTGTACTCCTATGTGTCGAACTACAGCCGCAACGTTTATTTTCGTTCCGCGAACACGGCGGATGCGAGCCGGCGCGGGCACGTGATGTTCATGCACAACCGCGACGTGGACGTGCGCTACGCGGGGTTCTATAGCCTGGGACGAACCCGCAAGGATATTGACGTCACCAGTTCCGCGACCTCCGCACTCCCCGCCGGAAATAACCCACGGGGGCGGTACGCGGT
>JACMIS010000725.1 GCA_014381035.1 Armatimonadota bacterium | reverse complement strand
TGCGTGAGGAGGCGACCGACGACCCGGTGATTTAACGTGAGTCGTAGCAACGTATCCGGGTCCACATCGTGCGCGTCCGGCATCGTGCCCCCACCGGGATGCATCGCCCAGAGCAAGACCGCCTCCTCGGGTGTTGTTATCACGGCGTCTGATTGTCCACGGTTCGCCGGATCGCCTCCGCGAGACGCGGCAGAATATCGAAGTCACGCCGGTAGACCAGACGATAAACGGGGACGGAATCTACCAGTGCCTGTACCCGTCGCCGAATCTTCGTGCTGTCCAAGAATCGACCTATCAGCCAGTTACCGTGCATTTCACGGAATATAAACGTCGCGGCGTCTGTCAACGGTTCGCAAATCACGCCCTCTCCCGCCGACTCATCGGGCGCGAGTAGGAATAGAGCGGCGAGCGGCGATGGTTCCACAGCGCGTTGCTCCAGGCGGAGCGGCACGTAGTATTCCTCGCGAGTCGGGGCACTATCGGAACGGATCAAGGTGTCAAGGGGCAACCCATTTCGTTCCACGATGTCCGCCCCGATTTTCGGATACAAAGATATGGAGGGAAACGCGACCTGATTCCCGTCCTGAATGTAGACCGGAATCAGGTCGTCATTCCCGAACCGGGTGATGCCAGACTCTATCAGATAGTGAGTGAGCGTAGATTTCCCTGAACCGCTTGGAGCCATGATACCGACATACCGCCCCGCGACTTCGACACCAGCCGCGTGGACCGGCAAGCCGCCCCGCAGAATCGTGCGGCAACCGAGCGCGGCGTTCCACAGCCACGCGGACGCCGCACTCAGGCTTTCGTCCGTGCAATCCACGGTTACTTTATCGGCGTGGTAATCCACAAGAAGGGCAAGTGTAGAACGTGGTTCGATGATTAAGCCAGTGCCGACATCATAGGTCATTTGGCGACGCAGTTTACGCAGGAGCGACGGTACGTTCGCCAGTGATTCGCGCCGCAAGCAGAGCGGGACGCCGTCACCGGTGCCGCGCATCGTCGCGTCGGCTACGAGAGGGAAGTCGCTCTCGACAGCGAACTCGTTCACGCGGTACCGGTACATTCCCCCATCGGTCACGGTGCCGGCTTTGTCCAGACCAGTTGGAAGGCTTTCAGGAATTCTTCGCGGGGCAATACCTTCGCGTGACCATCCACGAACAGGGCGGAGTAGCGAGACGGTGCGAACAGCCCGCCGTGCCAGCGTCCTGTGCCGTCGTAGAAGACGATCATCTGCGCCGGACCGCGCTCCTCGTGCGGCGCGAACCGATTCCAGGCTTGTAGCCCCGCAACAGGATTATCGTGGAGCACGAAGTTCGTGTTATAGTAATAGCTACTCCCGTACTTCTCGAACGACGACGGGCGCGTATCGAGCGGCGTGTTCTCGGAGCGTCCCCCCATCTCGAAGCCGGAGTCGGCGGGGCAGTGCCAGATTGCCTTCGACTTCGTGTACGGGTCCAGCACTTCGGGAAGCGGCTTGAACTGCCGGACGATAGGCTCGAAGGGGGAACCGCCCCAGGCGGTCGGCGCGTGCAAATCTATCGGGTCGCCGCCAAGGGGGAACCGGTCGTCGTAGTCTTCGGCATACGCGAGCGTCGCCAGACCGATCTGCCGCAGGTTAGAGGTGCAAGTAGTTTCCCGCGCTTTGCCTCGCACGGACGCGAACACGGGGAAAAGGATCGCGGCGAGCAGGGCAATAATCGCGATCACCGTAAGAAGTTCGACCAGTGTAAAAGCGCAGTAGCGGAAACCACTTTTCCGGCAGTGTTGGGCCATGAAAAACCTACTCTTTCGTTTCGTCGGGCGCGTCCCCGAAAATCCGTTCGATCGCCTGTCCGATAATGCGAACGCCGAAGTTGCCGAGCGCGTGACGGCGCAGTTTGCCCTGCGCATCGAACAGAAAATATGCCGGAACCGCATTCACACCGAATGCACCGCTGACGGCATGGTCGTTGTCGAACAATAGCGTTTCCGAAACGCCGATCTCGTCCGCGACGGCGCGAACTTTCGCCGCGTCCAATTCGCCGTCGCCCAGCGGCATATGAATCGCCACGGTTTGCAAACCGCGATTCGCGTACCGGTCGCGCAATTTCTGAAGGTGTGGCATATTCACCTCACACGCCGGGCATGAGATTGACCAAACATGAAACAGGCACACCGTGCCGGTGGTTTGCTCGGTAATCAGGGTGGGGGGCAGGGAGTCGCCGGTGCGTAAAGGCATGGTTTCTTTCTAAATCTGTTGGTCGGAAGGGTTCACCCTCCGCCCGCTTCGCCGAGCGTTTTCTGCCCCGGCTTCCAATCGGACGCGCACAACCCACCGCTTTGTGATGCGGCAAGAACGCGCAGGGTCTCGTCCACCGACCGCCCGATGTTCAGGTTGTTCACCACGCTGTACTGCAAAACTCCATCGGGGGCAATGATAAACAAACCGCGTAGGGCGATGCCTTCTTCCTCGATCAGCAAACCGTACGCGAAAACCGAATCGGTGGACGCCCCCAAGATTTCCGCCCCTAGTTCCGAGGACTCATCTGCGCGGTCGGAAAACGCGGAAATTTCAGTCGGGCAGAAAAAGGTGAAGTCCATCGGATACCAGAAAACACCAACCACTTATCTCGGTAGTCGGACAGCGACACGCTTCGCACGGGAGCCGCCCCGGCTTCGCCGGAGTGCGCGACGGGCGCGGTGAACGCGGGCGCGGGCTTGCCGACCTGTGCGACGGCTAAAATGTTCTCCATGCGGGTTAAATTATTTGAGTTTGTCTTTCAATATTATACTGTATTTATCAAACAATTCTGAAGCATAAAGCTCGTCTGAACTGTTTAATGTAGGTGACAAAACCCCAACTTCAAATCGGTACAGTGATTTTTTCCAAGAGCAGTCCAGCGATCTTCTGGATGATTTCTTGCCTTTTGCTGACGAAGTGATTACATAAGTACACGCCGGATTGCCATTTATCACGGTCTCTTTCACATCAGACAATTGGTAATTATACTCAGGTACAATGCTTTTTAACTTCCCGACATCCTTGGTAATATTTCTTACTAATTGTTGCGAATCAGGAGCGTCTTGACCAGGTATGCTTGCAAGAATCGTGGACTTAACAAGTGTATTTCTTTCGGCCTCCACTTTACTCAAAGTGATACTCTCGACGGGTGGCTTTGCTCGGCTGATTTCCTTCAATCCATCTAATTGCGGTAGATCAGGCAGTGCGCCAGCGACAGGGTGAGCCGGGTTATTCTTACAAGCAACTCCTGTAACGAGAATAGATGCAAGCAATAACAGTAACGAGGGAACCATCTTTTTCTTCATCGTAGTTTTATACCCTCTTGCTTACCGAAGCGAAGTTCACATTTTGTCGCTTCGGTAAGAGAGAAGAACAGTTTGACTCGCCCCAAGACTTAGGTCTGCGGGCTGGTTCTCTACCATCCTATTGTGTAGCCGCGGTGAAACATCGAGCTGCCTCAGAGGGACTACCATTTATGCAAATTATTGAGCAAGCAGTAAGTGCCGTTCTACATTTTTCCCATTGCAGTACTGGTGTCTTGCTCAAACATGCGTTGTATCTTTGTGATAAGCACGCCTCGCAATTACCGGGTCCATTCTCATTAGTCACGCAAGGGTTTGGTGTGCCACTTGCATCCACATCGTCCGCGAATGCCATACCGGCGTTCTTAAACTCTTGGGCCACGGCTTGCGCGACTTGACTGTCCTTGTTCCGTGCCGCGATGGTAGCAGTAACTTTCTTCGCCAGGTCATCGGCGGACAGCGCGAGCAGTGCCGCCGCCCCGAACTGCAACCCGACTTTCGACAGCACCGCACGGCGGCTCATCTTCGCCGCTTCGTGCTTCTTCAGTGCTTCTGCCGCGCTACCCGGCACCGACGCTTGTGCGTCGGTCGCTTCCGTCATTTCGTCACGATTCGCCATTCTTGCGTTCCCGTCCTCCGTTTGGTTTCGTTCTGTGCTTACTCCGTCGCGGTCTTTGTCGCCGCGTCTTCGGTTCCCATTGCCGCTTCCGCTTCCGCCGCCTCTTTCAGTTCGGCTTCGGCTTTCTGCATGGCTAGCACGCGGGACACCACCATCTCGACCAACCCGGTGATACGGTCACGTTCCTCGATCTTGTCGATCACGGCTTGCGCCACTACGTCCACGAAATCGTCGCGGTCCTCTATTCTCATACAACGCTCCGTATCGCGCTTCGGTTACGGCTTTCTCAAGAAAATATGATACTTTTTTCGCCGATTTTCGCGCTATTTTTCTTACTCGTTTGAAGTATACGGAATCGCAGAATGATTAGCAAGGCAACACATACCGGGTTTCAAGGTTTATTTTTCGAACGCTGAAGGGTTCCGCTCCCCGTTGACAAGCCGCCCGCCCGCCGATAAACTTCCCATGCCTTCGCGGGCGATTCGCGGACCACCGATCCGCGCCGCCACGGGAGGACATCGAACCGAGGATCAACCCCCTATGGAAAACAGCCCTTCATCCGCGACCGTCGGTCAACCTGCGCCGCTCTTCTCTGCCCCCGCCGCGTTCCCCGCCGATTCGCCCGCCGACGCCGTGCGGACCGTCTCGCTCGGCGACTACCGGGATCGGTGGCTCGTCTTTTTCTGGTACCCGTCTGACTTCACGTTCGTCTGCCCGACCGAGATCACCGCTTTCTCCGACCGCGTGGACGAGTTCGAGGAGCTGGGCGCGGCGGTGCTCGGGGCGTCTACGGACTCGGCGTACTCGCACCGCGCCTGGATGCGAACGCCGCGCCTGGAGAATGGCATCGCCGACACGCGCTTCCCAATCCTCGCCGACCGGACGCACGCCATAGCCCGCGCCTACGGCGTGCTGATCGCGGAAGAAGGCGTCGCCCTGCGCGGCTTGTTCATCATCGACCCGGACGGCGTGTTGCAGTACGCGGTGATCAACAACCTGAACATCGGTCGCTCGGTGGACGAAACGTTGCGCGTCCTGCAAGCGTTGCAGAGCGGCGGTCTGTGCCCCTCCGACTGGAAGCCCGGTCAGCAAACGCTCTCCTCGTAGAGCCACGCTTCACAGTCAGACTCGGGGGTCTGGACCCCCCCGTCCCATAAACATACAAGGAACCCTGACCGAAATTCTCGCGGGCAGTATACCGCATAGTGTCGTGCTGTACCGAAAGCAGGCGATTCACCTGCATACACCCGGAAGTGCTTAAATCACGTTCCTGTCCCGTTTGGCTTTTTCGAATGTTTCCGGCTTCAAAAAGGCACGGGATACCTTCCCGAAGTAGTCGTCGGAACGCGCCAACTCGGTGAGCGTTTCGCGTGCCTCTTCATAACGTCCGCACCGCAGAAGCATCTTAGCCATTTTGAGTCGCACCGCTCTGTTTTCGGGTTCGATGCGGTGCGCTTTTTGCAGAAGTTCTAAAGCCACCGGATAGTCCCGACGATCAAACTCGTATCGGAAAGACTGGCTTATCAGATCATGGACCTGCCGATTTTTCGTGTTGCCGAAAGAGTGAAACTCGACTTCACGCCGGATACTACGTCCGACGCTTATCAGGTATAACGAGCCGCCCGTAAGAATCAAAAGGAGACTGACAGATACAATTACCGCGATTTTCTTGAAAGTCTTCAACAGGTTACCTTTTCACCGAACCAGAACCGAAGCGATTAGAACAGGAATAGTTTTCCGCGATGACCATACTCTGAACCCCGATCCAGACTTGCTGTTTCATAGAACGCTCTGGATTGTACGATGGTTACGAACTACTCTCTATTTTTCGGGTGGCGAACCGTCGAAAAACAAACGGGAACCCCAACCGATTGGGGGACGTATTTCCCGTCTGTATACGCTATGAAAAAACTCGCCTCCCACCTACCTTTTTGGGCAGCGTGCGTACTGCCACTGTTGGCAACGCCCGCCCTCCTTGCTACCGCCTGTGTCGCCAAAGGACAACCCGTTGCCGCCGTCGCTGCACAGCCGGTACCGGATACCGCTCCGCAATCGAAGACCGCCACGCACACGTTCGTGTACATTCCCGAAGCCGGGACCGAAGCGAAAACCGTGAGTGTTGCCGGAACGTTCAACAG
>JACMIS010000724.1 GCA_014381035.1 Armatimonadota bacterium | reverse complement strand
GCCCTTCACCTCGACCGCTTTGATGGTCGCGGTGCCGATGTCGAGTCCTACAAATGTTCCGCCGCTCGGTCTGTTAGCCACTACGCTTCTTTCGTCCTTTTAATCCAGAAATGGTTGCGTACCAATATACGTTCGTATACGTTCGCGCCGGGGGCAGGTGTTTCCTTCTTTCCCGGCACGGTCCCGCGAGAGATTTCATTCCCCGGTTTGTGCGGGGATGTTCCATCCCCGCACAATATCGAATGGAGCGATTTTAACACCGCCGCCCCGGAGCCGTCAAGTCACTACTCTTTGACGCGCTTGTATTCGGCGAACTCCACGATCACGCCGTCCGGGTCCACGGCGTAGAACAGCCGCTTTTTCGTGCCGACGACCGGGAACGGGACCTCGACCGGCTCCGATTTCACCGGCACGCCCGCCGTCACCAGTTTCTCGAAAAGGTCGTCTAATTTTTTCACCTCGAAGGCGATGTGACGCAACCCCTGTGTGTTCGCCAGCGTGTTGTTCGGGACCATCCCCCCGACCGGCTTGGTGTACTGGAGTAGTTCGAGGCGGGTGCCGCCCTTCTCCCCCGACAGGAAGACACACTTCGCCGACGCTTTACTCAGGTTGGTTAACTCGTCGAACCAGTCGCCGACAAGGTCCTGCTCGAAAACGCGCTGTAGCCCCAGAACCCCTTCGTAGAACGCGAGGCTGCGTTCCAGGTTCGCCGTCACGATGTTGGCGTGATTAATCTGCATATCTTCCTCTTCTTACAAAAAACGTGCCAATCGGACAAGCATCCGTCTGTACTCTCGGGCACCAGACCGGCATTTCCCCGCGCTACGGCAAACTTCCTTCTTTTGTGTCCCGGTAGTAAATCGGTCCCCGTTCGCGTACAATGATGGCGATGCTTACGATAGCCGCCCTGACACTCAAGGAAACCCTCCGCCGCCGCGCCCCTTTTATGACGCTTCTGGTCGCGCTACTCCTGATCGTCCCGGCGTTCATCCCGATCACCGGGCGGCTCAAACTGCTCCCGCCCGCCGAAGCGAACCTGATCGTCTCCTCGCTGTATACGTTCCTCGCCACCGACATCGTCAAGTTTTTCGTTTCCACCCTCGCCATCGCCCTGTCCGCCGGGGCGATCTCCGCCGAACTCGAACGCGGCGTGCTTTCCTCGATACTCCCCAAACCCATCAGCCGGTTCTCCGTGTACGCGGGCAAATGGCTCGGGCTATTCGGGTTCTGCGTCATCAATTTACTGGTCTGGTGCGCCGTGATCTGGGCGGTCGCGACGTACCGCTCGCCGGACACCTCGCACCGCGCCTTATGGGACGCCGTGCCGTACCTGCTGTTTTACCCGGCTATTTTCGTTTCCGTGGGGCTGACGTACTCGACGTTCGCCGGGTTCGGACTCGCGTCCGGGCTTTCGATCATCACGGCGGGGGTCGGTTGGTCAGTGGGGATATTTTACTCCCTGAATAGCGCGTTCGATGTGCAACTGCTCGGCACGCTCTCGAAAGTCTCCGGCTACCTGTTCCCGCTCGGGCGGATGTCGCGCTGGGTG
>JACMIS010000723.1 GCA_014381035.1 Armatimonadota bacterium | reverse complement strand
CCCTCGGACGAATGCTCGGCGACCGTGGTTTTCAGGAAGTTGGCATCGTCACGATCCGGGAAGTCCGGCTTGTAGTGCGCCCCGCGAGACTCATCCCGTTGCAACGCGCCCTTGGTCATCACCCGAGCCAGTACCAGCATGTTCTTGAGTTGGCGCGTGAACGGGATCGTCTGGTTCGTCCATCCCGCCGCATCGGAGACGTTACTCTTTTCGTACCGGGCATCCAACTCGTCCAGTTTGCTCAGCGTATTCTTCAACCGGTCGTTGTAGCGCACCACGGTCATGTTTTCGGTCATAACGGTGCCCAACTCACGCCAGATCTCGAACGGATTTTCCGTGCCGCTCATACTCTTGAGTCTCTCGTACTCTTTGGTCCGCGCCGCCTCCTGTTTGGCGAATTCCGGGTCGGTGCCGTCCGGGTGCGATTCCAGACCGTCCGCGTACTTGCAGATCTCCGGTCCGGCTAACTGCCCTGTAGTAAGGCACGACAGGAGCGAGTTGGCACCGAGGCGGTTCGCGCCGTGGTACTGGTAGTCACACTCGCCCGCCGCGAACAAGCCGGGACTGTTGGTCATATGACGCGGTAGCGACGAGTCCAGACCGTTATTCACCCATAGACCGCCCATCGAGTAGTGGACCGCCGGGAAAATACGCATCGGTACATCGCGGGGGTCGTCGCCGACGAACTTCTCGTAGATTTCGAGTACGCCGCGCAATTTCAGGTCGAGTTGGCGTCGGTCAATGTGCGTGACATCGAGATACACCTGGTTCTGCCCGAAAACGCCGCGCTTCTCGTCCACACACTTGGCGAAAATCTCGCGTGTCGCGATGTCGCGGGGAACGAGGTTGCCGTACTTCGGATACTTTTCCTCCAGGAAGTACTCCCGTTCTGCCTCGGGAATATCCTGACCCTGGCGCGTATCGCCCGTTTTTTTCGGAACCCAGACACGCCCGCCTTCGCCGCGCACCGACTCGGAAATCAGGCGCAACTTATCCTCGCCAGGAACCGCCGTCGGATGAACCTGTACGAACTCGCCGTTGGCGTACCACGCGCCCTGTCGGTACACCGCACCCGCCGCCGTGCCGGTATTGATAGTCGAGTTGGTCGATTTTCCGTAAACGATGCCAGGACCGCCGGTCGCCAATACGACCGCATCGCCCGCGAATGATTGGATCTGCATCGAGCGCAGATCTTGCGCGACAATGCCGATACACTTCCCGGAACCGTCTTCATCGCGCACGATGCCGAGGAATTCCCAGAACTCGAACTTGCGAACCTTGCCCTCTACTTCCCAGCGACGCACCTGCTCATCCAGGGCATAGAGAAGTTGCTGACCGGTCGTCGCGCCCGCATACGCCGTTCGGTGCATGAGAGTACCACCGAATCGCCGAAAGTCCAGTAAACCTTCCGGGGTCCGGTTGAACATGACGCCCATGCGGTCAAGCAGGTTGATGATCCCCGGTGCGGCGTCGGTCATGGTTTTGACCAGCGTCTGGTTGGCGAGGAAGTCGCCGCCGTAAACGGTGTCGTCTAAGTGGATCGCCGGGGAGTCGCCCTCGCCTTTGGTGTTGACCGCACCGTTGATACCGCCCTGCGCACATACCGAGTGCGACCGCTTCACCGGGACCAGCGAGAACATATCCACGGTTCCGCCCGCCTCCGCTACTTTGACCGCCGTCATCAACCCGGCAAGTCCGCCGCCGACAATAATGACTCGCGCTTTTGTTGGTGCCGCCATTTGAAATTACGATACCTTTCTAAAATCCGAACTACTTAACGATTCTCACCCGCGCCGACTGGGGCTTCGCTCGCGGGGACACCAGCATCCTCCGCCTGTTTTTCCGCCGTTTCCGCGCCAGCCTGACGCTCCTGCACCGTCTCCTTCGCCGCTAACTTCTTCGCAAGATCTAGCACAGACGTGTATTGAGACCGGATCGGTCCGGCATCTGCGTAGTTCGCGCTCTTCAGATAGAAATTGCCCGCGATCCACCATCCCATGAGGGTCAAGCCGATGCCGATTCCCCAGCCAATAAATGCAGAAACCTGTTGCGCCTGCTTACCGATAGCGATGCCCCAACGGATCGTGAAGTTAAAGATGCCGTTGCCGAGGTGGAAAGCGGACGCCAGAATACCGACGATGTACCCCAGCAGGTAGACCGGGTCCGCGAAACGGTAGACCATCGCCGCATACGAGATCGTGTGATATGCCACGTCATCGCTTGCCATGCCCGACCATTCGATAATGCGCTTGTTGAGCGACGTATCCCAGGCGTGATACAGGAGGTAGCCGAGTGCTACAACCCCCGACCATCGTTGCAGGATGTACAGCCAGTTCCGGCTGTACCCGTAGTGCGCCACGTTGCCGCCCGGTCCTTGCATCTCGCGCACAATGAACACCCCGTAGATGGCATGAAACAGGATCGGGATGGCGATAACTGCGATCTCCAGAAGCCCGACGAACGGTGCGTAATTGATCGCCTTGACCGCGGTGTTGAATTCGGTCTCACCCCGCAAGGCGTAGGAGTTCGCCGTGAGGTGGAAGATCATGAAAAAGCCAATCGGGAAAACTCCCGACAGGGAATGTAATTTATGCAAAAGGAAGGAGTCTTTGAATAATGCTTTGCTCCCTGGCTGTCCTTTTTTAATTACTGTCGTTGCCATTGTAAATATTGTCCTGCTAAAACGAGCGTGAAGGAGAACGACCGCGCAACGCCGCACCTAAAATCGCCGCTGTACCAGTTTACTTTGACGGGGGCTATAAGTAAAGCGGGATTTGAACATATTCATTATTCGCCGGGGCGATAGGAAGGGATTCGCCAGGCAACAAGGAGCCCCAGTGGGGACACGTCGTTGCACCGTTCGTGTGGAAGTGGATGCTGCCTGATTTTTTGCAGGAGAGTGCCTCCTTACTGTCAAAATAGATTCCGTACTTACTACAAGGAGACGACTGTTATGATGCCGGGGATTATGGGCGGGTTAGCGGCGATGGTTCTGGTGAAATACCTGTTTCCCATCTGGTTCGCGTTGCCGAAAGGATATGCGGAGTCCGGTCCGTCCGCTGAGGAAATCGAGAAGCAGTTCGCGGATCGAGGGTACAACCCGGTCACGCGCGCGGCTCTGACCGCTTCCGCCGCGGTCCTTGCTTGGTGCGGCTTTGTCGCTGTTTTCGCGGTGATCTGCGGATTGCGCGGCAAAGGTCAATCAGCCGAAACTCTTTTGCCCGATATTGTCTTTTACTTTCTACCGGGGATGTTCGGCGCAATGGGGGCGGGGATCTGGGCATATGGGGTTGCGTTGCGCAAACTGTTGCGGACCGCCGGACCGAACGGCGACGATGCGTACCCGCTTTATGTACGTCTTCATAATCTGAAAAACAATTACCGGCACGAGAATGTCGGACGGGTTTTGACCGGCGTCGTCGCCGTTCCCACAATACTGATGCTGATCCTTGTCGCGGACAACTATACGCGCTTCGATAGCGACGGTATCACGCTCAACCCGTTCTTCTCCCTCGGCGAAACACGACATTCATACTCGGATATCGCACAGATCGTCACCGCGCCTCGCTTATACGCGCCGAACGGAAACGCGGTAGAGCGACGGGTGTACGTGATCCGGTTCAAGGGCGGGGACACATGGAACTCCGACAACGCGCCCGGTGAGCACACCGACAGTGAATTCGGGCAGATCGTGCAAGGGGTTTCGCAGAAGTCGGGTGTCGCCGTGAAGGAGCAGGAGATTTTCCGCCGCGACGAATTGTAAATGTTTATCACTAACTGGTCAAAAAATAAATCTACTGTTTTGTAGCACTGGCGATTATTGGCGGGTACACTGACGGTGTGCATGGTGCGGATATGATCCTTTATCCGCTGAATTCAATAAACAGTTTTTCAGAAGTTCTCGCCTCCGGTTTCGTACCCCTGTTCGTGAGTCTGCTTTCCTGTTCCTTGTTTGCCCGCACGAAATATTCCATGAAGGATCAAAGCAGGTAACGCAAATGCGTATTTATGTTGGGGGCTTACCCTATTCCACAAACAACGAAGGTCTGCGCCGTTTGTTCGCGCAAGCCGGCGAAGTAACCGAAGCGAGCGTTGTTGAAGATCGTTTCAGCGGTCAATCCAAAGGCTTCGGCTTTGTTGACATGCCGAACGACAACGAGGCAAAAGATGCTATCGCTAAGTTCGATGGCTACACCCTTGAAGGTCGCCCTTTGACCGTAAACGAAGCCAAGCCGCGTGAAGAGCGTGGTAGTGGCGGCGGCTACGGCGGTGGCGGCGGCGGTCGCTCCGGCGGCGGCGGTGGCTAT
>JACMIS010000722.1 GCA_014381035.1 Armatimonadota bacterium | reverse complement strand
TCCTTGCGCAGAAAGCCGGTCATTTCGTCGTAGCCGCGCTTGTGCAGGAACGCGAAAAACGCCGCCACGTCACGACCGGTTGCGTCATCCCCCATATTTTTCGGCAGCTCCGGGACCGGCTTGTCGCTGTCCGGGTATCGCTTGCCGTACCACGACTTCCACTCCCCCTCGAACTTCGCCCGCAGATCCGGTTTCCATGCGCCGAGCCGCCCGTTAGTCAGGTTCGGCTCGTTGATCAACGACACCCAGGCGAGCGCGGGCTCGTCTTTGTAGGCGATCTCCGTGTACGGGTTGACGTGCGTGAGCAGTTTCTTGCTGAACGCTTTCCAGTTGTCCATCGCCGGTTTCGATACTAGTACGGCGTCTTTGAAATCGTCCATGCCGCCTTCGGTCAGGCCCATTTCCGCCGGTTTGACGGGGCGCGAAACGAACAGGTCGGTCTTGATATACAACCCGCGCTTCTTGCAGGCGGCGAGGAGGTAGTCGAGTTTGTCCAACTGCTCCGGGCGGAACGTCAGGCTGTCCGGCGCCTTCTGGTCGATCAGGTCGCCCTCGTAGTGGTGGATGCGCACCGTGTTGTAGCCGAGCCGCATCAGCCGTTCGGCTAACGCGTCGGCTTCGGCGTGCTCCAAATAGTTCGCGGAAAAGCACAGATTCACGCCGTAGAACCGCTGGGGCTTGTCGCGCTTCTCGAAGCCGAAGTGTCCGTCGCGGCGGACGATCAAACGACCGTACTTACCCGCCGGGGCGTCCGAGAGGAACGGGGAAAAGTCGAGAGCGGAGCCGGGTTCGATGTCGAGCGACTTCGGCGAAAGAGGTATCCAGTCCGCGCTCGCCGCCATCACGAGCGGCTTTTCGTTCTCCACCGTGACCGCTTCCGGCAGTTCTATCGTGAACGACACCGTCTCCGCTTGTCCGGCTTTCATGACGTGCTCGGTGATCGCGCCGACGCGAATCTCTAATTCCGCCCCGCCGAAGACGCGGTTATCCTGGAGCATCACGCCGGTTTCCCCGGTCGCAGCGACCGTGAGTCTGTTCGCGCCGTTTTTGCCCGCGAGCGTCAGACCGCCGTTTTTGCCTTCAGTAATGCGTGTCTCGGCGGCGGCAGCGGGGACCGGGAACGTTTTCGTGCCGTCGGGGGCCTTCCACACGGCTTCCCCACCCACGTAACTCCCGACCGGCACGCTCACGGAAACGTGTGTGGAGTTGACCGGCGTGTCCTTATCGGCGATGAACGCGACCGAAACGCGTAGCGTTTTCCCGGTTGCTTCCACGGTCTGTTTTATCTCGATCTTGCTACCAGCGGTCGCGGCGGAAATCCGCATCGTGCCCGTAACAGTATCGAGCGTGGCGGCGCGCAGTGCCCATCCCGGCTCGAAAATCGCGGCGCGAACCGCGAACAGCGTTTCGCTCTCCCCGCGCCGTGCGGTAATATCGCCGTTGCGGGAAAGCATCACGGATTGTTGCGGGGCGGCAAAAGCGGACAAAGAGATCGTAACAAGGGAAAGGGCGGTCAACGTCGCGGCACAGAGCGCGGTGACAGGGCGGCGGAGCAGTGTCATAATG
>JACMIS010000096.1 GCA_014381035.1 Armatimonadota bacterium | reverse complement strand
GTCACATATCACGGACCGGGGCAACTGGTCGGCTACCCCATCATCGCACTCGGCGAAGGGAACCGGGACCTGCACCGGTACGTTCGCTCCCTGGAGGAGTTGGTCATTCGCGCTTGTCACCGGTTGGGCGCGACCGACGCCGGACGGGCGGACTTCCACGCGGGCGTCTGGGCGGGCGACGGGTATCTGGCGGCGGTCGGGGTGCGCGTATCGCGCTGGGTGACACATCACGGGTTCGCGCTGAACGTCTCCGAGGAGGTGCGGGAGAACTTCGCAACTATCATTCCCTGCGGCGTGGCGGACAAGCGGATCATCACCGTTTCGGAACTTTCGGGACGGGCTGTCACTGTTGCGGAGGCAGGGGAATCGGTTGCAGAGGTCGTGCGAAATCACGGTTTGTGAGGCGAAGGTTTTCACTATGGAGTTTTTACCGGTCATCATCCTATTAGGCGTCCTTGGGATGGTTCTGATAGATTTTCACGTGCGCCGGACAAAGGCGTTCGCCCAAAACCCAGGTCATGCTGAGGCGAAGAATCGGCTGGCGCGAGTCAAATCCGCGAAGGTCGCTATAACCGACGCCGTGGCACGTTACAACCGGGGCGAAAAGGAAAAAGCGATCCGAATCCTCGAAGCGTGGTACGCTTCGGAACCGGATATACCGGACCGCGACCATCTCCTGATCGGCTACAACCTGCTCGGCATTTACTACGCCGCCGCCAACCGCCTTGAGGAAGCCGCGCCGCTTCTGACACGCGCGTTGACTTTCTACGAGCTGCCCGACAACAGCCTGCCCAGCGCGGCGAACAGCGCGGGGGATGCACACTACCAACTGGCGCGGTATTGCCTGACGCGCGGCGATGTCCAGGCGAAGCAGGATCATTACCGTCGCGCCGCCGAGTGGTATAATCAAGCGGGTCAGCGGGGCTACGCCGCCCGCGCCTACGCCGACTGGCATCAGGGCAACGGTGATCATCTTCTCGCCGCCGAGCGGTTTGACGAAGCACTGAATTACCCGCCCGACAACGCGGACGCCGGGTATCGCCCGATTCTTCTGGTCAAACACGCGCTATCTCTCTGGCAGGCGGGCCACTTCTCGGCGTCTCTCGCCGCCGCACGCCAGATTGTCTCCGAAAACGCGATGGAAACGGTGGGAAGTAGCGGGTATCGCGTGTGCGCACTCGCCTGGGGACGCCTGGGGTTGTTCGCCGAAGCGGAGGGCTTTTTAATCGAGGCGGGTAAGCGCGACGTAACAATCGCCGACCGTGGACAAACGTTGGGAACGCGGTGCGTAATCCTGCATCATCAGGGGCGACTTCGTGAGATCGTCGCCCGGTGCGAAGCGCACCGTAACGACGCCGTAACCGCCGCCGAACTCTTCGGGGCGCAGGTGCTGACCCACTATGCGAACGCCCTTTCCGCTACAGGGAGGTTCGATGAATCAGAGCGAGCCTACCGCCTCGCTATCGAGCAGGCACCGATCACGGACAAGATGACGGAGTCTACCACGCTGGCACTGCTTCGGTGCGGACTGGCGAACGTCCAGTTGGAACGCGGCGATTACGAGGACGCCGTTTCGCTCTTGCGCGACGCGGAGGAGGAGGCGAAACGCGTCCACATTCTCCGATTCTACATCCCGGCATTACGTCTGCTTGCGGAGACAGTCGGCGAAAGCATCACGTCGGACGTGACGAAAACACGGGCGGCAGGTCACCTCACGCCTATCGCGCAGGCGATGAATGCTTTCCCGAACCCGACCGATGCCAAACGTTATTACGCCGACGTGCTGTCCTATCTGGCGCGGGCGTTGCTGGCTGCCGGGGACTCGGGCGGAGCACTTCAGATACTGGAACAGTTCTCGACCGGCGATGCACTTACGCCAGGAATGTTGCCACACTGGCACTATTGGCGCGGGCGGTGCCACGAGGCGAATAACGAACCCGGCGCGGCGCGGCAGGAATATCTCGCCGCCGTCGAATCGGGCGATCCCGAATCACGTTACGTCGCGGGGAGTAGAGAAAGACTGTCCGGTTTAGGCATCGATGCCTGATCCGCCGTACAATAATCGCCGTGTATGCCGCCATCGTAGTTGATACCGACGCGCCGGGATTGCGGCAACCCTTCACGTATCGTGTCCCCGACACCCTGCGTGCCGGCCTGCAAACCGGGTCGTGTGTCGTCGTCCCGTTCGGGAAGCAGACGGCGATAGGATACATCACCGGGTTCAGCGATGTTCTGCCCGCCGGATTGGACGAGTCCGTCGTGCGGGAGATTCTGGCGACCGTGTCCGGGGACGGAGCGGGGATTCCGCCGCCCGTGCTGGAGACGGCGCGGTTTCTTTCCCGCAATTACTTCTGCGACCTCGCGCAAGCCGTGCTTTCCGTGGTGCCCGGTGCCCAATCCGCGCACACCGAAAAGCGGTACCGACTGTTGGACGGCTACGAATCCGCGCTCCCCGATATTTCCACCAAGTCTCACCGCGAAGTAATCCTCGCGTTGTCC